>JAKMEU010000249.1 GCA_022425845.1 Luminiphilus sp.
CGTATAGGCATAGACCGCTTCATCCTCGTAGTTGACGTTAAGTGCCAAATCGAGGCGGCCGCCAGCCACTGGCAGGTTGTAAAGAAAATCAATATTCCATGTTGTTTCCGGCGCTCTGGCGACGGGGCTTCCAGTTAGGTCCGTATCGATGACGCCATCAAAATTAGTATCGGCTTGAAACGAATTGAACTCGGCATCCAGCATGCCAACGCTGCCTGAAATATTGAAACGCTCATTGATCAGCCACATGGCCTCAAATTCAAGCCCCTGAACCTCGATTTCCGCCGCATTGAAGTAGCGGGTTTCCTGAAATTCACTCTCTTCAATGCCATCGCCATCCCGATCAGCCGTAATTTTTGCAAGAAGCTGCTGCTGAGAATCATCGTAGGTTACGTAAAATCCAGTGAGATTTAGCCTAAGACGGTTATCAAGCAGTTCCGACCGCAATCCCAGCTCAAACGAATCAGCGAGTTCCGGGTCAGTTGGCCGAGCCTGAATAGGCTCAATGGGATTCCCACTGGTGCCGGTCTGATCGTTGTAGCCACCACTTTTAAATCCACGGGCATAGGCGCCATAAAGGTACAGATCCTCCGTCCATCGGTAACCCAGATTGAGTCGCCAGGTCGGCTCGGTCCAACTCTCTTCATCGGTTACTACTCCGCTTGGAAAACGGTTAAAGTCGGCTGCCGCTATAGGCTCGCCCAATGCCTGCCATGTGAACCCGGGATCGAAGCCACCTTCCAGCGCCTGAACGAAAACCTGGTTGCGCCCCGTCCATTTCTTCTCTTCCTTGGTGTAGCGGACGCCGGCACCCAGAGTCAGTTTTTCAGTGATATCCAGCGTGCCATCGAGGTAAATCGCCTGGGCTGAGGCATCCTGCCCGTTGGAGAGTACCTGGGGGTTGTTGTTGAAGTAGAAAGGGTCGCCAAACGCAGCGCCTGATGGAATGGTCATATCGACAAAACCAAGCACCTGGGCCACGGTGAAACGGGTATCGTCTTCCTGGTAAAACACACCGCCCACCCAATTGAGTGGCCCATCAAGATCGGAGGCCACCCTGAGCTCCAACTGGGTCGTTTCGCGGACGTCCTGTCGATTCGCATCGAAAAGTGACACCGGCCCAACTTCACCTGTGTAGGTACTGGGCAGCCGGGAGTCTGTTTCACGGTGGCCGGCAAAAAAACTCAGCGTGTAATCAGAATTGATGTCCCAGTCCAGATTAAGATACAGCCCGTCAACATCAATTTGATGCCCCTTTTCCATCTCGAGCAAGGTGTCATTGCGATTTGTAATCGCGACACGATCCAGGGGGTCTCCTGCGTCGCGGGTAAACCCGATGCTGTTCCAAAGATAACCCGTATTGGGCGGCGTGTTGTTATAGGAGGGCGGTGAGTCACCGTCATCGCGAACGATTTCATAAGCCAGTTGGATATCGAGAGCGTCTGTCGGCTGCCAGCGTAACTTCACCCGGCCACTGAACACATCGTCGCCACCCACATCCGCACCATCACCCTGGCCGCTGGTCCCCGCCAGAGGGTAGCCCACACCAAAATCTGCAACCGGACCGTAAGCCGCACTGTTTGAGTACCAGCCGTCTGACTTCATATACAACCCAGCAACACGCAGCGCCGCTGTGTCGCCAAGGGCAAGGTTTAAAACGCCCTGCCCCTCATAACGTCCGTATTGGGCGACCCGTCCCTGTATATCTAGGGTGTTTTGGTCAAGCTGTGCGCGGTTGGTTTTGACATTGATTGCCCCGCCGGTGGTGTTCTTGCCGAAGAGCGTACCCTGTGGACCACGCAATATTTCAATAGCGGCTATATCAAGCATTTCAATATTGGCCGTCTGGATATGAGGAATCACAAAGTCATCGACAATGACACCCACCTGATTTTCGTAGTACAGAATGATGCCGTTTTGACCCACGCCCCGAATCGCAAAATTCGCCGAGTTGAAGCCCGGCTGCTGGCCTGCCACCACGTTGGGCGCATAAATAGCCACATCGAGTAAATCTCTCGGTGCGAGGCGCTCGACCATATCTGAGGTCACCTGGGTTACGGCGATGGCCGTAGTCTGCACGTCAGTCTCCGCACGCCGTGTCGCTGTAACGAGAACCTCCTCCAGCTTGGCTGACTCCTGTGCTGCGAGTTGCTGCGAAAGCGTAGCGGTTGCCACCAGGGCCGCTATTACAGGTGCCGTTGCAGGCAGGGAGGAAGACGTGTGTACATTTGCGTCAGACATTGAACTTGGACCTCGCTTTTTATTTATGGAATGTCAGCGGTGCTAGGCCCTCATTGTATGAACATAAGCTGGCCGTGCGTCAATGGTGCAACGAGTGCAGGCCAGGTAACTCAAGCGGCTTCCAGTACAGCTTTGCCCAGCGAGGTATCGAACGGCTACACTCGGATCGTCATGACAGTGGCCGCGCGCCTGCTGTAGGGACGTTTGATCCTCTGGCGGCATCAGGAAAAATCCCGAATAGGATGAGCAATGAGCAGACTGAGTTTCGTACCCACAAAAGAATGGCCCGCCGACCTGCGAGCATTCGCTCAGGCCGATACGGCAACAGACGTCGAACTGGGTATTACACGAATGCTGGCCCATGCTCCTGCAGCTGCAATGGGGTCACTTCAGTTTGGCGCAGCGCTGACCACTAACCGAACCCTCCCTGAACGGTTAATCGAGCTGCTGCGTCTTCGCATTGCCTTTCACAACCAGTGTCGCAGCTGCATGGCCATCCGCTACAGCAGTGCCGAAGGCACTTTTGATGAGGAGACTGTCTGTGAGTTGGGCGATATGTCTGTCCCTGAGACCCTGCCGGACGCAGAAAAACTCGCCATTGCACTGGGCGACCGCTTTGCTACGGACCACCTGTCCATCGACGGTCAATTTTTCACCGAACTCAAAGCGCTGTTCACTGACGCTGAAATTGTGGAGTTACTGCTCCATTGTGCCCTTTACGTAGGGATGGGCCGTTTAGCGGCTGTGCTGGATATGACTGAGGAGCTGCCCGCTGGTTTTGCAAAGCCGTTTGGCGATCGGGTCACACCGTCCGCAGATGAACCGGTACGGGTCCGCTGATGTCACCAATGTCAGGATTGACCCGGATGCTTCTGGCCTGGATCGTAGCGTCCTTCATCTACTCAGTTCACCTGTCGGCCAGCGAGGCTCCCCTTGCGGACTGGCCACTGCCTGGTGGGCAGGCCGGCGGAGGACACTACAGTCCAGCATCGGCGATTACCCCAAAAAACGTGGGTACACTGGAAAAAGCCTGGGTCCATCGATCCGGAGATTTTCGTAAGGGCGCCAATTTCAGGGACGGGCTGGAGTCCGGACTGCCACTGCAGTCCTCCTGGCAGGCCACACCCATCCTTGTCGGCGAAAACCTAATCATCTGCACGCCCTTCAACACCATTGTTGCCGTAGCGGCCGCAACAGGTGAGGAGCAGTGGCGTTACGCCCCCGATATTGATCTCGATAGTTATGCGATGCCGCGCTGTCGGGGGGTAACCCAATGGCAAAACCCAGCAAGCACTGATGCTCATGGTTGCAGCCACCTCGTGCTGGCGCCCCTGATGGACGCCCGCGTCATCGGTCTGTCTGCAGACACGGGGAAGCGGTGTCTTTTTGGTGCCGCCGAGCAAATCGATTTGCGTGAGGGGCTAACGCCGCACGCACCGGGTGACTACATGCTCAATACACCGCCCGCGGTCCTTGGCAATCTCCTCATAACCGGCGCCGCAGTGGCCGACAACATTTCGACCGATGTACCCAGCGGTGTCGTTCGAGCTTACGACCTGACAACAGGTCAGCTCGTCTGGGACTGGGAGCCCATCCCGCCAACGCTCACTGAACTCCCCACCATAGAAATTGACGCCGGAGGTTCTGAAACCCGGGAAGCGAAAGCGACTTCCGCTCTGCGGCCCGCGCCGGACAGCGGGCCCGAAAAGTACGCGCCTGGCACAACCAACGTCTGGTCCTATATCTCAGTCGATGACCAACTCAACCGGGTTTATGTCCCCACCGGCAATATGTCGCCCGACTATTTTGGGGGGCAGCGCAATGGCGCTGATTTTTATTCCAGCGCCGTCGTCGCTCTCGACGGCAGCTCCGGTGAGGTTATTTGGCATTACCAGACGGTGCACCATGATATCTGGGATTTCGATGTCCCCGCGCAACCCACCCTGTTTGAATATACGGTGGGGGCGACCACCGTTCGCGGCCTCGCGCAGGTCACAAAACAGGGATACGTATTCCTCCTTGACCGATTGACGGGAGAACCCCTGTTCCCGGTTCTGGAACAAGCCGTGCCGCAGGGTACAGTGCCCGGGGATTACACGGCACCAACGCAACCGGTACCCAGCAAACCTCGTTCCCTGCTTGAGATACCGGGCGAGAGGGACGCGATTTGGGGATTCACGCCCTGGGACCGAAACGCCTGTGCCGACGTGCTTGAGGCGCTGCGCTATGAGGGCCCTTTCACACCCGCCTCACTGCAGGGGTCTCTGCACATGCCCAGTGCTTTTGGTGGCCAAAACTGGGGCGGGCCAGCCATCGACCCGGATCGCAATATCCTGGTGGTCAATACCCAGCACCTGGGCACCGTTGTACAACTCATTCCCCGGACCCAATGCAGCCCCGAAACGGCACCCGAGCCGGTGGCCCACGGGCCCTTTCTCGACGAGCCATCCAAAGGGACGCCTTACTGTGATCGACGGTGGCTGGGATTTGTCTCTCCCCTCGGCGCCCCCTGTACCCCGCCGCCCTGGGGAACGCTGGCTGGCATTGATCTCGTGACGGGGGAAGTGAAGTGGCAGGTCCCGCTGGGAACATCCCGGGATATGGCGCCGTTCCCGTTCTGGTACATCAAGGGTTCACCCAACATCGGCGGGCCCGTGACCACCGCGTCGGGGCTCACTTTTATTGCCGCAACCACAGATCGCTTCTTACGCGCATTTGCCACTGACACGGGAGAAGAGCTGTGGAAAGGACGGCTACCCACAACTGCCCATGGCCTGCCCATTACCTACCAGTTGGCCAATGGCGAACAATTCGTAGTTGTAGCTGCGGGCGGGCATGCCGCTTTGGGTACGCCACCGGGAGATCACCTGATCGCCTTTAAACTGAAACAATGACGGGTATATATTGTGAATCGAAAGGGTATCAGCACCTCAGAAGATGGCGACATTCTCGCGAACATTCATCAAATGGATTGGCTGGATGTCGGTGCGGGAACGCATTTCAAAGTGCTGCGGCTGTGTGAGACCACCGGCCAATGGGCCCTGTATGTCCATATGGCGCCGGGAGCGCGCTTTCAGGCCCATCGTCACGAGGGTAATGGACAGTTTTTTGTCACCAAGGGTGAACTGATCTACGACGCAGGCCGAGCAACCCCCGGCACCTATGGCTTTGAGCCGATCTTTGCCACCCATTTAGACGCCCATTGCGAACAGGAGACTGAAATGCTCTTTATGGGGGAAGGTGCGGTCACCTACCTGCACGAGGACGGCAGCGTCGATTATGTTTTCAACGTCCAAACGTTACGGGACGCACTGGAAAGCACGGTCAACAGTTAGTCTAGCCAGCCGGAAACTCGGCTTTCGCGATGAAGCTGGCCATCGAGCGGAGAAATTCGGCACCCTGGGCACCATTTACCACGCGATGATCGCAACCCAAGGTGACGTCAAGACACTGCCTGGCCTCGAAAACCTGCTGTTCGGCACGCCACAGGGGCTGGACCTGCACCGCACCCACGGCCAGCACCATGATCTGTGGCGGGGTGACCATGGCGGTAAAACGGGTAACGTCATACATTCCCAAATTACTCAGGGCTATTGCGGCGGGGTGCTGATCCTCAGCCGTTAGTTCTCCCCGGCGCGCCCGACCAACGGTGTCTACCAGCGTTTGACCCAGCTCCCCCGGAGATTGATTAAGAACGTCTCTCAGGACAGGTGCGGCTACTGCACCGTCATCACGCGCAACGGCCAGCGCAACCTCTGATGAGCCTATGGGGTTAACGTGTTCCCCGTCATACTGCAGGTTGATCTCAGCGTGCTGTGTGAGCGCATACCCCACGGCGTGGAGGAGGATGACTGTAACCGCGCTGGAAAGCTCGGGATGATCTTTCCGCAAAGCCGCGATGGCACCATCCACTTCGAAGCGACGTTGAATGTGGTAGAGGGGCACGGTGTTCTGGGCTTCAGTCAGTTTCTGGGCTACCCGGTTTTGAACCGGGGAAAGTAGCGTTCTGTCTGTGGGCACATTGGCACCCTCGCGACTATCGTTCGTATATTCCGTAACGCCAGCCGTCAGCGCGCGATCGACATCCTCTTTCAGAATTCTCCCACCCGGTCCACTGCCTGCGATATCTTCCGGGGCCAAACCCGCTTTGTTCAGCTTGCGCAGTAACGCCGGACTGATCTTGATCGGCGCGTCATCCTCAGCCTTTCCCTCGTTCGGAATGGCGGCGGCCGCCGGCTCATTCCCTTGCTCTGTTTCATGCGCATAGCCCGCGATAAAAGCCTCGAGATCGGCCGCGGCAAAGGGACCCAGCGCGAGGACGCCGATCAGCGCTCCAACCGGCAGTTCTTCGCCCTCATCAACCAGAATGCGAGCTAACGTTCCCGCTACCCGGGCTTCAAAGCTGTTGACGATTTTATCGGTTTCAATTTCGACAAGCGCAGTGCCCGCAGCCACCTGCTGCCCCTCAGCAAAACACCAGGAAACGACGCGCCCATGGGTCA
>JAKMEU010000295.1 GCA_022425845.1 Luminiphilus sp.
GTTCCCGCCCCCCAGCAGGTCCTCGACGTGCTGCAGCACGACAATGGGGTGACGGGCGCCCTGCTCGCCCGACTTGATGACAGAAGTCGCCGAGCGGCCATGTGGACGCGAGATCCCATGGACTGCCTGCCTCAAGGCCGCCTTGCGCTGGATATCACTGAAACCAGTACCTGTGACGCCCTGGCTGAAAGACTGGTCGGCATACTGGGGGGGGTTGCGTACCGCTGTCAGACGCGCGTACCCATAGCACCCCAACTGGAAGTGGGCGTCGCCTTCGCAGGAACCCTCCAGTTGTGCTGCTTCCAGCGGGTGCAGGGATTGAGCGATTCACAGTTGGCGCAGTATTGGCTGAACGAACACACTGACGTCGCGATCACGACCCAAAACACGCTCGGCTATCAACAAAACTGGGTCCTGCAGGGGGGCGATCCCTGCTTCGATGGCATTGTCGAAGAATATTTTCCATCGGAGGCCGGCGATTCAATGACTGCTTTCTTTGCGGACGGTCATGATGAGGCACTGATGTGGGGGCATATTCAACGCCTGACAGAAAGCAGCGAGCGCTTTCTTGATCTGGAGCGCGCTGAAGTGATTCATCTGACCGACACACGAATTTTATAAGGGGATCGTATGGACAAGGCACTGACAGATCAGGTCGCACTGATTACGGGGGCTGGACAGGGCGTGGGTCAGGGTATTGCTTTTGCCTTGGCAAAACGGGGTGTACGCATCATCGCCGTGGGCAGAACCCTTGCAAAATGTGAGGCCACCATTGCAGCCATCCACGAGCGCACTGGCTGTCAGGGACTGGCGATTGAATGTGACATTGGCCAGATCGAAGCGCTCGATGCCCTGGTGAACGAGGCCGCGGGCGCCTTCGGCCGGCTGGATATTCTGGTCAACAATGCGGTTTCGGCACAGATCAGTTCACTACTGGACGCCTCAATTGCGGCGTTTGAAACCGGACTTCGCGTGGGCCCCGTCGCCACGCTGCGCCTGATGCAACTGGTTCAGCCCCACCTGCTTGCGGCGGGAGGCGGGAACATCATCAATCTGGCATCGTCCGCCGCCATGCGCTGGGATAGCAGTCAATACGGCGTCTATGCCGCAGAAAAAGAGGCCATTCGCGCACTGACTCGAGCCGCCGCCAACGAATGGGGCGGACTGGGCATTCGCAGCAATTCCATATTACCCCTGGCGCAATCTCCCGCTCTTGCCGCGTGGGCGCAGTATCGTCCTGAAGAAGCGGAAGCATTTATGAAAACCGTACCCTTGCAGCGTATCGGTGACTGCGAGCTGGATATTGGTGAGTTTGTCGCCACCTTGTGCAGTCCTGAATCCCGCTATGTGAACGGTCAGTCCATCGCGCTTGATGGCGGGCAGGTCAACCTCGGTTGAAGGCTATTTAACCGCAGCGCCACCATCCACACTCAGTAGCTGACCGGTGATGAAAGAGGCGCGATCGGAAGCGAGGAAGCAAACGGCCTCGGCGATCTCCTCAGGCTCACCGAGTCGACGCATTGCGGCAGCCTGCTTGAGACCTTCGGCAATTTTCGGCTGCTCTTCGAAATAACGCTCGACACCGGGCGTCCTGATCACCCCGGGTGATACCGCATTAATACGTATCCCCTTGTGTCCATATTCTGAAGCGCTGCTTTTGGTCAACAGATTCACGCCACTTTTTGCGGCGGCGTAGGCTGTGTTGTAAGGCTGCCCCCGCAGTGATGCATTCGAGGAAATATTGACGATACTGCCCCCGCCGTTTTCAAGCATATGGGCGATTTCGTATTTCATGCAGAGGAAGGTGTTGGTCAGACAGAGCTCAAGGGTCTGGTCGAAAGTCTCACGGCTGAAGTCGTGAATTGGGCCTGCACCTCGACTCACCGCCGCACTGTTACAGGCCACCTGCAATCCGCCAAAGGCCTCCACGGCTCGAGTGACCATGTCCGCCACGCTGGCCTCATCGCTGACGTCGGCGACATGGGCCAACGCCTCACCCCCTGCGGCGCAGATACCCGCCGCTGTTGCCGCAGCAGTCTCACCATTCAAGTCAACCACCAGGACACGGGCACCCGCTCTGGCAAAGGCCTCGGCAATGGCTTTACCAATACCGACGCCCGCGCCCGTTACCAGTGCACTTTTTCCCGATAACTCTGCCATATCACTATCCATCGTCAATTCAGACTAGCTCCCGGGTAACCTATGCGTTTCCATTACTGGGAGGTTCGTTCTATCGTGGACACCCTGGGCTTCACAAGCCCAAATGGACTACAGACTGCACGCAGATACAAGAGATTAAGCCATGCTCACAGATTTCTTCTCTCTTAACGGTAAAGCCGCGTTGGTAACGGGCGCAGGTAAAGGCATCGGCGCACGTATCGCGACGGCATTTGCTGAAATGGGTGCCGACATTATTCTGGTCGCGCGCACTGAGGCTGACCTTGAACGGGTTGCATCCGACGTGCGGGACCTCGGGCAGAACGCCTACGTGTATCCCTGCGACCTTACCGACGAAAGCCAGATCAAAGGGTTGGTCGCATCACTGCAGAAGGAAATTGAGGGACTGGATATTCTTGTCAACAACGCCGGTGCGCCGGGTAAAGGCTACGGGTCACTGGCCACAGTGGACAAGCGCCGTTTCGAGCACACCCTGGACATCAACCTCAGCGCAGCCTACAGCTTGATCCATCATATGCTGCCGCTTCTTCAGTCACCGAAGCAGGCCAGTATCGTCAACATATCCTCCGCCATGAGCTGGATGGTTGATAGTCAAATGGCGGCCTACGCGGCGGCGAAAGCCGGCCTGGACCAGATGACACGGGTTCTGGCCTACGAACTTTCACCTGATATTCGCGTCAACGGCATCGCGCCGGGTGCCATTGAGACGCCGGCGACAGCATTTATTACGCAGGACCCACAGCGACTAGAGGAAACCGTACGCTGGATTCCCCAGGGTCGCCTGGGCCAGACCGATGATATCGCTCTGGCAGCCCTTTACCTTGCCTCTTCCGCCAGTGGCTTCGTGTCGGGCAAGATCCTGGAGGTCGACGGCGGCATGGCCGCATTACCGGGCTCAGCCATTCAGTCCCGCCTGCAAAAATCCTGATCATTGGAGAGCAACCCCATGGCTACCTACGTTATGACGGGAGGCGCATCGGGTATTGGCGCCGCCACCCGAAAACTTCTCACGGACCAGGGTGATACCGTCATCACCCTCGACCTGCAGAATGCGGATTTCAATGCCGACCTCGGCGACGCCACGGCGCGCAACACGGTTATCGATACGGTGCGCCGTGCGCATCCATCAATCGATGGCCTCATCACCTGCGCAGGCGTGGCCTCACACTTCCCCGACCCCGCCAAAATACTGGCCATCAACTTCTTTGGCACCCGGGGCATTATTGAAGGACTGGCCGACTGTCTGCTGCCCGGCGGACGCATTGTTGCCATCAGCTCAAATTCGGCCCCCATGTGTCACAACGAGGCATTGATCAAGGCCATGCTGGACAACAACCCTGACCAGGCTTTTGATATGGCCACCGCCAGCAACGGCCACGAATGCTATGCAGGCAGTAAACAGGCCGTAGCGCGCTGGATGCGACGGGTCGCTCCTGAGTATGCCCGCCGCGGCATTGCCTTCAATGCCGTGGCTCCGGGGTACATTGAGACGCCCATGACGGCGGCCGTGGCTGAGAGCCCTGAATACGGGGCTGCGATACAGGAATTTGTCCAATCCATCCCCATAGGACGGGCAGGTCAGCCTGGAGATGTGGCCGACTTGATCGGCTTCCTGCTGTCGCCCCACGCCAGCTTTATCGCAGGGTCACTGATCTACTGTGATGGCGCACACGACGCCCTGATGCGCGCGGAGGGCCTGTTCTGAGCCCTTCCCCAGCCGATACCGCGGCAGCGACACTCGATCTGCGCCAGTGGCGCCAGCATCTTTTTCGCCAGGCCCTGATCAATGGTCTGACGAACGCACTGTTTAACGGTGTCATTTGCTGGATGTTGGTGCGTGGGAAAACCGAACTCAGTCTCTGGGTCGTCGACGGTGGATTCGGGATCGACCTGATAGCGACGGGTTTTTTACTCGCCGTCATCGTCACCCTAATTCTGGTTCCCATCCAGCGTCGACAGCTAACAGACATCCCCCCGGCTACCGGGACGCTTGCCAGGTTACCTGAGCGGCTCATGCCCCTGCTACGCTCTGCCGATAGCGTGCTGAAATTTTCACTACTGACCGGGGCAACCGGGGCATTGTGCGCCGGGGCAACCTTACTGGTAATGATCGCGATCGATGTAACAACGCTGTCACCGCTGCACTACAGTCTGTTCAAGTCGCTGTGGACTGGCGCTTTCGCGGCGGCATTAGCCTACCTGATTATCGTTGTCACGGGGCATCGAGTGGGTGGGATCACAAGCCCAACGACGTCGAATACCTGATTAACGACGGGACAGCAGCAGCGTCGTCACCCCGCCTCCAGAGCGCGCCTATCCGGCTTTTGAATGGCTTGCGGGCGTCCGAAATGGCCGCGCGCCCGCTTCATTTAGTGAGACTGCCCCGCCTGCTCTGCCAGGTGCAGGAACACCGGGACTTCACCGCCCCCATCGACCTCAAGTGCCGCACCTGAAATATAGCTGGCCCTCTCACCGCACAGCATGAGTGCAGCGTTCGCCACATCCTCCGGACGAGCCATACGTTTCAGCGGCAGCATGTCGGCTACACGCTGGAAGCCCTCCGCCCCACCGTAATGTTCGATGCCCGCCTCGTTGTGAACCAACCCGACGACAATTGCATTCACTCGAATACGTGGGCCCCACTCCATCGCCAGAGAACGGGTGCTGCTGAGCAAGCCAGCCTTGGCGGCGCCGTAGGCCGTGGTACCGGGAGAC
>JAKMEU010000303.1 GCA_022425845.1 Luminiphilus sp.
TGCTGGCCCAGATGGCAGAGCTGTTCAAGCAGTTTCGCTGCTCCATCGTTGCGGTGCAGGAAGTCCCGTTGGAGGAAATCCATAAATACGGTGTCATCGCGGGTGAGAGCATGGGAGATGGCCTGTATCGGGTGGAGCGCATGGTAGAGAAACCCGATGCGGATGCGGCCCCGTCAAATCTGGCGATTATTGGTCGCTACATACTTACGCCGGATATCTTCGACATCATCCGGCAAACCGAACCCGGAGCCTCGGGAGAGATACAGATAACCGACGCGCTGCAGCGCCAGGCGGCTGAGGGCCGTGTCATGGCCTATCAGTTTGCCGGCCAGCGCTTTGACTGCGGAAGCGTGCCCGGCTTTGTGGAAGCAACCAATCATGTTTATCAACACATCTACGAGCAGTAAGAGCCATGACGGAATCCCTAGACTGTTTTAAAGCCTACGATGTCCGTGGGCGTGTCCCGGACCAGATCAATGAGGACGTCGCCTATCGTATTGGCCGCGCTTATGCCGAGGTAGTCGACCCTGGCAGTGTGGTCGTTGGGCACGATATTCGCCTGACCAGCGAGGCGCTCAAGGCCGCCCTGACTGACGGGCTGCAGGCGTCTGGGGTTGATGTGTTTGATATCGGCCTCTGCGGAACAGAAGAGATTTATTTTGCGACAGCGCACCTTGGGGTGGGCGGAGGGATTGTGGTGACGGCGAGCCACAACCCCAAGGACTACAACGGCATGAAGTTTGTGCGGGAGGGGTCGCGACCTATTTCAGGGGACTCTGGTCTCTCGGATATACGACGCCTTGCAGAGGCGGGGCAGGGCAGGGAAACCGGCAGTCGGGGCCGCTACGAGACGGTGTCTACCCTGCCGGACTACGTTCAGCATTTGCTGGGCTATGTCGATGTGCCGAGCCTCCAACCCCTCAGCATTGTCTGTAATGCCGGTAATGGTGGTGCGGGGCGGGTCATCGATGCACTGGAGCCAACATTACCCCTCACTTTTCATAAGGTACACCATCTGCCCGATGGTCACTTCCCCCACGGGGTGCCCAATCCCCTTTTGGAGGAGAATCGGGAGGCCACGGCCCGGGTGGTCCAAAGCGAGCAGGCAGATATGGGCATTGCCTGGGATGGTGACTTTGATCGCTGCTTCTTTTTTACGGCTGAGGGTGATTTTATCGAGGGTTACTACATTGTCGGGCTGTTGGCCGAAGCGTTTCTCGCCCAGCAGGGGCCGCAGCGTGTGGTCCACGATCCGCGCCTGACCTGGAACACCCGTGACATTGTCGCCGCAGCGGGTGGCGAGCCCGTGGCCAGCAAAACGGGTCACGCTTTTATCAAGGAGCGTATGCGCGAAGTGGACGCCATATACGGCGGGGAGATGAGCGCCCACCATTACTTCCGGGATTTTGCCTACTGCGACAGCGGTATGATCCCCTGGCTGCTGGTGGCCGGTTTGATGTCCCAGCGCAGCCAGTCATTGGCCGCGTTGGTGCAGGCCAGGGAAGCAGCATTTCCCTGCTCCGGGGAAATCAACCGGCGAATCGAGGATCCGGCCGCCCTCATCGCAGCGGTCGAGGCCCACTATGCGGCAGGCGCCCGTCACGTTGATTATCTGGACGGCCTCAGCGTTGAGATGGACGACTGGCGTTTTAACCTTCGGATGTCCAACACCGAGCCCGTGGTACGCCTCAATGTGGAAAGCCGTGCTAATCGGACTCTGATGGAGGCACGGACGGAGGAACTGCTCCGGATGATGGAGGCCTAGGTCGGCTTCAGCGTTCGCGATTGATGGCCATGTCGGCCAGTGCCCGCATGGCGTCGAGCGCGGCCGTTTGGGGTAGATCGGCCACCGCCGCAAGGGCGGCCGCCTGGTTCTTCACGGCCTGTTCGCGGGTGTAGTCGATGCCGCCAGAGCGCCGCACGGCGGCAATCACACCGGCGAGATTACTACTGTCTTTCTGGGCCAGGGCATCCCTCACAATGGCCGCGTCATCGGCAGCCCCCGATGACATCGTGTAGATCAGCGGCAAGGTGGGTTTGCCCTCATTGAGATCGTCTCCCACCTGTTTGCCGGTTATCTCGGGGTCGCCGGTGTAATCCAGCACGTCATCCACCATCTGGAAGGCGATGCCCAAATGTCGGCCGAAGGCCGCCATCTGTTCCTGGCGCGCCCTATCCGCTCCCCGCAGAATGGCACTGCCCCGGCAGGCTGCTGCAAACAGCGCAGCGGTTTTACGATCAATCACTTCAAGATACTGGGATTCGGTAACCGAGGGATCACCGGCCCGTGTGAGTTGCAGGACTTCACCTGCTGCGATGGTATTGGTGGTGTCGGCCATGCTTTCCAGCAGCGCAAGATTGCCTAGGCTGACCATCAGCTGGAAGGCCCGTGTGTAGATAAAGTCGCCCACCAGGACACTGGGGGCATTGCCAAATTCCGCGTTCGCGGTGGCGCGCCCACGCCGTAATGTGGACAGGTCTACCACGTCGTCGTGCAGTAACGTCGCCGTGTGAATAAACTCCACAACGGCGGCAAATTTTATGTCGTCTCGGGTGACGCCACCCTGGGCGCTGGCCGCGAGCAGGGCGAGCAGCGGGCGCAGTCGCTTGCCTCCGGCGTCGACGATGTAATGACCCACATTCTCGACCATGGCCACGTCGGACTGGAGTTTTTCGATAATAAGCGCGTTAACCTGCTGGAATTCATCCGCCACGCAGGCTCGTATGGGTGTCATCAAGGGGTGTCTCCAAAGCTGGGTCGATTATAAGGACTTGCCCTGTCCTGCGCTACGGTTGACTGGGTGGGGCACCCTCTGGCTCTACCCCTGTCAAATGCACTTGAACTCAAGGCCTTACTCGCCTAAACTCCGCGCCCTTATCTGAATCCCGCTGGGTTTCAGGTGTTTCTGGTGCCGATGCTCTGCCCCATCCCCACAGGATGGCCCCAATATTGCGAGCCGGCTAACTGAGAGGACGTTTCAGATGTACGCAGTGATTGAGAGCGGTGGTAAGCAGCACCGCGTTGAAGAAGGTGAGCTTCTCAAGCTCGAGAAGCTCGAAGTGGCGACGGGTGATACGGTTGAGTTCGATCGTGTCCTGATGGTCGGCGCCGGTGCTGACGTCAAGATCGGCACTCCGGTGGTCGAGGGCGGCAAGGTGTCTGCCGAGGTGGTGGCTCATGGACGCCACGATAAAATCCGCATCGTTAAGTTCAATCGTCGCAAGCATTATCGTAACGAGACCGGCCATCGGCAGTGGTACACCGAGGTTAAGATCACCGGTATTCAGGGCTGATAGGAGGCTTCCATGGCACACAAAAAAGCAGGCGGTAGTACCCGTAACGGTCGCGATTCCGAAAGCAAGCGTCTCGGCGTCAAGGTCTTTGGTGGCCAGGCAATCAATGCCGGTGGCATCATCGTCCGACAGCGCGGCACCAAGTTTCATGCCGGCGACAACGTGCGCGTAGGTAAAGATCACACCCTTTTCGCCACAGCAGACGGCAAGGTTGAGTTCTATGTGGGTGGCCCGCGTAACCGCAAGCAGGTTAGGGTGGTCAGCGCCTGACGGGATCGGCCACGGAAATCGAAAAGCCTCGTCAGACGACGGGGCTTTTTTGTTTTGGCCGGCTGAAACGGGCACACTCGTCAGCGACCCAAAGGGGTGAGTCATGAAATTTGTCGACGAAGCGACCATCGAAGTATTTGCCGGTAATGGCGGCGGCGGTTGTGTCAGCTTCCGGCGCGAGAAATACATCCCGAGAGGTGGGCCTGACGGCGGTGATGGTGGCGATGGTGGCAGCGTCATTCTGGTGGGTGACGACGCGCTGAACACCATGATCGACTATCGATATACCCGCACATTCAGGGCCGAAAGTGGCAGTGCCGGTCGGGGGCGCAATTGCACCGGCAAGGCAGGCGAGGATCTTGTCTTGCCCGTGCCCATCGGTACCACGGTTCTCGATGAGGAGACCGGGGAAGTCCTGGGTGATATTCGCGAGTCTGACCAGCGCTTGCTGGTGGCCCAGGGTGGCTTTCATGGCC
>JAKMEU010000399.1 GCA_022425845.1 Luminiphilus sp.
CCCTTCAGTGGCGGCTGGGCGCAGTAGCCCCGGCGTCCGCAGCTCGACGTCAGGGCTGCCAGGATCGAATGAGCTCGTCGTAGGCGATCGTCTCTCCAGCCGGCCGCTCATCGACCAGACGTGCAACCGGTGCCCCCGGCGCATCAATCCAGAACTGGGGATCTCGCTCCTCGTTGAGCCTAGGGCCAATATCACCCTGCACACCCGAGCGCTGAATGCGGGACATGACGCGCTCCTGCTGGGCACACAGGGCGTCCAGCGCCTCCTGGGGCGTTTTTTCTCCCGACATGGCATCGCCGATGTTTTGCCACCACAACTGGGCCATCTTGGGGTAATCCGGGATATTGGTTCCGGTGGGGGACCAGGCAATACGGGCCGGCGATCGATAGAACTCCACAAGCCCCCCCAGTTTCGGGGCACGATCACTAAAGTGCTGGCTGTCGATGGTCGACTGCCTGGCGAACGTTAAACCCACATCAGACTTTTTCAAATCAACGGTCTTTGACGTCACAAACTGGGCGTAGAGCCAGGCGGCTCGGGCTCGATCCAAGGGCGTCGATTTCATCAGCGTCCAGGCGCCCACATCCTGATAACCCACTTTGGTACCCTCACTCCAGTACGCACCATGAGGCGATGGCGCCATTCGCCATTTAGGCGTTCCGTCCTCATTCATAACCGGAAGACCAGGCTTCACCATGTCGGCAGTGAAGGCCGTGTACCAGAATATTTGCTGTGCAATATGGCCCTGGGCGGGTACCGGTCCCGCTTCACCAAAGACCATGCCTGCCGCCTCGGGAGGCGCATATTTTTTCAGCCAGTCAATCGACTTGGTCACGGCATAGACGGCAGCGGCATCATTCGTGGCGCCCCCTCTGGCGGTGCAGGACCCGACCGGGCGCGACTTCTCATCAACCCGTACGCCCCACTCATCCACAGGGAGCCCATTTGGCTCACCCTGATCACCCATCCCCGCCATAGACATCCAGGCATCGGTGTAACGCCATCCCAGGGAGGGATCCTTCTTGCCATAATCCATGTTGCCAAAGGCATGGGCGGGACCTCCGAGATAACCCATGTCCCGCCCGGTAAAAAATTCCGCTATGTCTTCATACGCGGTCCAATTAACCGGCACACCCAATTCGTAGCCGTACCGGGCTTTGAAGTCGGCTTTCGTCTTCTGGTCACTGAACCAATCGTCTCGGAACCAGTAGAGATTGGCGAACTGCTGGTCGGGGAGCTGATATAGCTTGCCGTCCGGTGCGGTGGTGAAACTCGTACCAATAAAGTCAGCAATGTCGAGACCGGGGCTTGTAACAGAAACGCCCTCACCCGCCATGAAGTCCGATAAATTGCGCACCTGCTGATAGCGCCAGTGCGTGCCAATCAAGTCGGAATCATTGACATAGGCGTCATAAATATTCTGGCCTGACTGCATTTGAAGCTGCAGCTTCTCGACCACGTCGCCCTCACCAATCAGGTCGTGGGTCACGGTAATGCCCGTGATTCGCGTGAAGGCCGGCGCCAGCACCTTGGCCTCATATTCATGAGTGGTCAGTGTTTCTGATGCGACCTTAATGGCCATCCCCGCATAGGGCTTAGCGGCATCAATAAACCATTGCATTTCTGCTTCCTGCCCAGCGCGGTCAAGGACAGACAGCTCGCCTATTTCGGCATCGAGAAACGCCCTGGCTTCCTCTATATCGGCCTGAACAGACAAGCTGATCGCGCTGGCAGCCAGCCAAAAAGCCGTTATTTTTCCGCGTATTCTCATAATGCTTCTCCCTGAATTTCCCGGGCGTCAGTAAATGGCAGGCGCTTCACAGAGGGCCGATGTCCGGACCGTATTCTAAGCGCTATACCCAACGAAAAACTGCCAGCGCGAAAAAGAAGCTGATGACCAGCGCCCCGGTTAGCGGTGCTCCAAAGAAATACAACCAGCCCAAGTTGATGAAGGCGGACCCCAGCAAGGTGATGAACAACCGGTCGCCCCGGGTGGTCAGGATGCCCAGCAGGCCTCGGCGAGGCGTCTCGGGGAAGCGGATGGCCAATAGCGAAAAACACACCAGCAATGCGGCAATACAGAAGAAAAACAGCGCCACCGGAAACGTCCATGCCATCCACCCTCCCTCAAACATGGGCTGGGTCCACTGCAGACCATCGTCACCTCGGGGCACAGCCATAACGATGGCCATCAGCAAGGCCAGCATTAAGCCGGCAATGACGGCACACATTAAGCGCCAGCGATGAGTGCTCATCACACCCGCCCCAGGGCGAAGCCCTTGGCGATGTGGTTTCGAACAAAGTAAATGACAAGGGCTCCCGGAATCAGGGTGAGCACACCCGCAGCCGTCAGCACCCCCCAGTCCATGCCCGAGGCGGATACGGTGCGGGTCATCGTAGCGGCAATGGATTTGGCGTCGACAGCGGTCAAAGTTCGGGATAGCAGCAATTCGACCCAGGAAAACATGAAGCAGAAAAAGGCGGCCACGCCAATGCCGCTGGAAATCAGGGGCGTAAAGATTCGAAGGAAGAAGTGGCCGAAACTGTAGCCGTCAATATAGGCGGTCTCGTCTATTTCCTTGGGTACCCCGCGCATAAATCCCTCCAGTATCCAGACTGCCAGCGGCACGTTGAACAGGCAGTGCGCCAGGGCGACCGCGATGTGGGTATCGAACAGGCCAACCGATGAATACAGCTGAAAGAACGGCAGCGCGAAGACGGCGGGAGGTGCCATTCGGTTGGTCAGCAGCCAAAAAAACAAATGTTTGTCACCCATGAACCGGTAGCGCGAGAAAGCATAGGCAGCGGGCAGCGCGGCCCCCACTGAAATGACCGTGTTCATGACGACATAGATTATCGAATTGACATAGCCCATATACCAGCTGGGGTCAGTCAGAATGGTCACGTAGTTCTGCAGGGTGAAATCCCTGGGGTACAGGCTAAAGCCCCCGACAATTTCCAGGTTGGTCTTGAAACTCATACTGATGAGCCAATAAATCGGAATCATCAGAAACAGGAGATACAGCAGCATCACAAGTACCGAGCCGCGCCGACGCATCACTGTGCCCCCTCGTCACGTGACACCATGACGGTGTAAAAGACCCAACTCACCAGAAGAATGATCAGGAAGTACATCAACGAAAATGCAGCTGCAGGGCCGAGGTCAAACTGCCCTATCGCCATTTTCACCAGATCGATCGAAAGAAACGTAGTCGCGTTTCCCGGCCCGCCACCGGTCACAACAAACGGCTCGGTGTAGATCATAAAGCTGTCTATGAAGCGCAGCAGCACGGCAATCAAAAGTACGCCCGACATCTTGGGCAGCTCGATATGACGAAAAATATCCCAGCGACTCGATTGATCGATTCTGGCCGCCTGATAGAACGCATCGGGAATGGACCGCAGTCCGGCAAAACAGAGCAGCGCCACGAGGGACGTCCAGTGCCAAACGTCCATGACGATGAGCGTCAGCCAGGCATCAAAGGCGTCGTTGGTGTAATTGTAGTCAACACCCAGCTCCGCCATACCCCGGCCCAGGAGGCCAATATCAATGCGACAAAAAATTTGCCAGATCGTGCCTACGACATTAAAGGGAATGAGCAATGGCAGGGCCATCAGGACAAGACACAGGCTGGCCCAGAACCCTTTTTTTGGCATATGCAATGCAATGAAAATACCCAGGGGGACCTCGATCAACAGAATGATTCCGGTAAAAAGAATCTGTCGCCCGAGGGCGGCATGCAGACGCTCTGAGCGCACCATCTCCTCAAACCAACCCAACCCGTTCCAGAAAAACTGGTTATTGCCAAACGTATCGTTAAAGGCGTAGTTGACGACCGTCATCAATGGAATAACTGCCGAAAACGCCACCAGAATCAGGACAGGAAGCACAAGAAGCCAGGCTTTGTTGTTCTGGCGCTTTTCCATTAACGGATCGATCCGGCAACACGCCACTCATCGGCGTAGACATTGATCTTATCCGGGGGAAATTGCAGATGCAGCGTGCCTGTACCCAGTGGCTCGCCGGGCGGCAGCACGATGTTGAGGCTATGGCCATCCAGATGTGCCCGGACGATACGTCGGTGGCCCACATTTTCGACGGCCCGGATCTCAGCCGGCAGCCCGCCGTCGGCCATCACGCGGATATGTTCGGGACGAATGCCAATCTGGGTCCGGCCGGCAACCGTCCCGTAGGCGCTAGCCAGCGGCACAGCCCGTTCCCCCAGCATCGCTAAATCACCGTGTATGGAAGCATCCAGCAGGTTCATACCGGGAGAGCCGATGAAATGACCAACAAACGTATGTTCAGGCTGTTCGAACAGATCTTCAGGCGTTCCGATCTGTACGATGCGACCCTCGTGTAGCATGACCACTTTGTCGGCAAAGGTCATAGCCTCTGTCTGGTCGTGAGTGACATAGATCATGGTATGCCCAAACTCCCGGTGCAGCGCTTTAAGCTGGGTACGGAGTTCCCATTTCAAATGCGGATCAATCACCGTCAAGGGTTCATCAAACAAAATAGCGTTGACCGACTCTCGAACCATTCCCCGACCGAGGCTGATCTTCTGTTTGGCATCGGGAGACAGGCGCCGCGCCTTACTGTCGAGAAGCTCCTCCAGGCCAATCATTTCGGCAATGAGGGCAACACGCGCCTGAATATCGGGCTTGGCCATACCGCGATTCTTGAGTGGGAACGCCAGATTTTCACGCACTGTCATGGTGTCATAGACAACGGGAAACTGAAAAACCTGGGCTATATCGCGTTGTTCGGTTGGCACGCCAGTGACGTCATTGTCATCAAACAGCACGCGGCCCTGAGAGGGCTTTATCAACCCGGAAATGATATTGAGCAGCGTGGTCTTGCCGCATCCAGAAGGACCAAGGAGGGCGTAGGCGCCGCCATCCTGCCAGACGTGGTTAATCTCGGTTAGCGCATACGAGGACGCCTGACTGCCCAAGGGCGCATACCTGTGTGCAAGGTTCGACAATGTTATTTTCGCCACGACGTCACCCCTGGGTCATCTCTGTGCCAACCGCAACCCGTTTACCCTGGGCGTCAAAAAACACCAGGCGCTCGCTATTAACCCAGACCCGCATCGTGTCAGCTGATGCCACATCGTGCACCCCCGACAACCGTGCCACCCAAATCTGATCAGCCTGCTGGAGATGTAAAAACGTCTCTGACCCGGTAATTTCAGTCCCGACCAAACGACAGTCAAAACCAATATGCCGGGGTGTCGCTGGGTGGAACTCCACATCATGAGCCCGGAAACCAGCCAAATAGGTCGCGTCGGTGAGTGCTGTAAGGCAGTCCAGGGATTCGGGCACTTGGCTCTCCCCCAACATCATCATGTTGTTTCGCATGATGCCGGTAACGAAGTTCATGGGGGGGTCGGAGAATACCTCCGCACTGTGAATCGTCATGGGCTGACCATAGACCGACGCTGTGGCGCCGAACTGGCATACAGCCCCCTCGTAGAGCGTCGCCGTATTGCCCCCAAGTAACAGAGCCTCTTCGGGCTCCGTCGTGGCATAAATGAAAACCGTCCCCGATTTAGCGAACATGTGGGGAATATCAGCCCGAAGTTCTTCCCTCAGCTTGTAGTCTAAATTGGCAAGCGGCTCATCGAGAAGGACCAGGCTCGCTTCCTTTATGAGGGCGCGCGCCAAGGCGCAACGTTGCTGCTGGCCGCCCGATAACTCGTTCGGCTTGCGGTGCGTCACCGATTCAATTTTTAATTTTTCTGCAATAGCCCGCACCGCTCTGTCGATCTCACCTTTAGCCTTCCCCTGCAGCCGAAGCGGTGATGCGATGTTGTCATAGACCGTCATGCTGGGGTAATTGACAAACTCCTGGTACACCATGGCGACGTTGCGCCGCTGCACCCGCCAGCCCGTCACGTCGACACCGGAAAACACAATACGGCCTGAGGTCGGCGAGTCCAAACCCGCCATCAGCCGCATCAGTGATGTCTTGCCTGATCCCGTGGGCCCAAGCAGGACGTTTATGGTTCCCGCTTCCACCATAAGATCCGTCGGCCGAATATGGACTTGTCCATCAACGACTTTCGATACTTGATGTAATTCCAGTGTCATTCGCTAATGCACGCAGCCTTGCGCA
>JAKMEU010000343.1 GCA_022425845.1 Luminiphilus sp.
GCGCTATGAGCGCGAGATTATGAATCCAGAGGAAGCGCTGAGTCTCGGGTCAATTTCCCAGATCGTAATGCCCGGCACGTTGCGTCAGGTACTCACCGACCACCTGACCTTCTGCCTCCGACACTACCAACCCTCGGCGTTGCAAGGTGTGCAGCGAGAGTTTCACTGATGACTGTTGACAGGAACCCTGCTCGTGTCAAATGAACACTACCTCAGAAACCCCCTGATTCATGAAGAAAGGCGTCTGGGTGCGCGGGAGTCGGACTGGGTAAAGCAGTTCGATTGCCGTCACATTCGCCCGCTGATCATATGCCGAGGCCCTATTCGAAAAGAGGCCATCGATGTGTTCACCGAAATGGGTATAACCCACTTCGGCATTCTGCTGTCTGAGAAAGACTCCATCGTGTACCCAAGAGCCCTGGCCCCTGAGCTTCGCGTTCTTGCTGACCCTAACAGGGTCCACAGGGTGCCCGACTATACCGGAGCCACCAAAGAGGAACGGTTGCAGCGCATAGACGACATTGTCGCCATCGCAAAGAGCGGGAATTACAACGCTGTCTTTGCCGGCTACGGTTTTATGGCCGAGGATGAAACGATGGTGGCGGCCATGGAGTCAGCGGGGCTCAATTTCATTGGTCCCTGTTCCCGCACAGTCCACGACGCGGGGCTTAAGGACGAAGCCAAGCGTACGGCACTAAAGGCCGGAGTATCGGTCACTCCGGGTATTGATAACGGCACGGCGCTGACATTGCTGTGCAAGCACCCGGATGCAGAATCGCTGCGCGCGCTTTGTGCCAGTGAGGGTCTCGATATTCCCGAGGCCGCTTTCAGCGACAGTGATCTCGAAGCACTTGCGGACCAGGTCCTCGCAGCGGGGTACAAGCGCGGGATTGATCTCTACACCGTAGAGGAATTGTCCGAGACCCTGATCGAGTCCGTCCAGCGCATTAACAGCCAGTACCCGGAGAATCGCGTCCGACTCAAGGCCATCGGTGGTGGCGGCGGCAAAGGGCAGCGTATCGTTGGTCTGGGTGAGTCGGCCCGAACACCCGAACTGGTGCGAGAGATACTGGCAGAGGTCAAGGCCACTGGGGTTGGCGACAACAAGAATGTACTCGTCGAACTCAACATTGAGACGACGCGCCATCAGGAAATCCAGGTGGTCGGGAATGGAGATTGGTGTATTACCCTGGGTGGACGGGACTGTTCGCTGCAGATGCATGAACAAAAGTTGCTCGAGGTGTCTGTCACACGGGAATCTTTGATCAGCGCCGCAGACGCGGCGGAGCAAGCACAACAGAGCAAGGCCGCAGCCGTACTGCGGCAGGACCTTGTCACGCTTGATGCCATGGAGGAGGAGGCGGCCAGATTTGGCGCGGAGGTGGGGCTGGACTCCGTCTCCACCTTTGAATGTATTGTTGACCGGGATCAGCACTTTTTCATGGAAATGAATACGCGGATTCAGGTGGAACATCGGGTTAGTGAATTGTGTTACGCCATGCGGTTTGCCAACCCCGATGATCCGGATGACGCTTTTGTCGTCAACTCCCTGGTGGAGGCCATGGTGCTGCTCGCTGCCCATGGTGCCGCGTTACCCAAGCCCACTCGAATTCCGCGATTACCCGACAGCGTAGAGGCGCGCCTGAATGCCACCAACGACGCCTTGCAGCCCAGCGCCGGAGGTCAGATTCAATTTTGGTCAGACGCAGTAGAGGGTGAAATCAGAGACGACCAGGGGATCAGTCTCCATAATCCGGATACCGACGTGTTCATGGATTACACCTTGGCAGGCGCCTACGATTCAAACATCGCACTGCTGTTAACGGTGGGCAACAGTCGAACGGCCTGCTATGAGCACATGGCAGAGGTGTTGCGCAAGACGACCATGCGGGGTCCCGAGTTACATACCAACCTGCAATTTCACTACGGGTTGGTGAACTGGTTTCTGGGTAATGAGATCAATGCGAGGCCCACCACAAAGTTTATTGTTCCCTATCTCACCTCCGTGGGCGAGTTGGCCCAGGAGGCCGGTCGTGTGGATGTTGCGGCCGCGTGGGATTTCCTTTGCGCCCAGCGCCTAGTCGAGGCGACCGAGGCACACAGGCCCGCAGTGCGTGACGTATTGCAGCGCAAGCAATCCCTGTTACTGAGGCCCATTCAGGCATTGATGGCGGCGCCTCACCTGCTGTCCGGATGGTTGAGCGTCAATCGTGACGCGTTTCTTCGGGATGGGGATCACATCAGTTGGGCCGAAAACCCCATCGAATTGCTGGCAGACACGTACCACTTTCTCAAAATGGACTGGTCCGAGAATGCCGCCCCCGCGCGCGTCATCTGGGATCACGATCAGCGTGTGCTGTCGGATGCAGAGGATTTTTATCGGGACCTCGAGCAAAGACTGGGCGCCCAAAGCTGGCACGACTTTACGGTCACGCTGGCTGCTGACCAATGTGAGGGCTTTAGTGCCGCGGAATGGAGGGCGGTTCAGGCTGCGCACCGGGGTTTCCAGTCGGGCATGGAGATTCTCGAAATCCTCCCGGCGATGGCTCGGTTTACCGGTTTTTATGAGCTTTCAGTCAATGATGATCTGAGCATTTTCCTGCCTGAGAGACTGCTTGATGATGATCATCAGGCTGCCATGGCCAAGGCACTGGCGCCCCCTCCGGTGGCCAAGTCAGATGAAATAGTGGCTGTCAGTGGCGGGATGTTTTACGGACGGGAGGCTCCCGATGCGCCGCTTTACGTTCAGGCCGGCGATCATTTTGACGCGGGCGAGCCGCTCTACATCGTTGAGGTCATGAAAATGTTCAACAAGGTATATGCCCCGTTTTCCGGCGTTATCGATGAGGTGATGGTGGAGGGTGACGGGGTGATCATCAGCAAGGGGCAGCCACTTTATAAGGTAACGCCTGATGAGAAGGTCGAGCTTGAGCCTGACGATGTTGTGGCTGCGCGGCGTAAAGCGCACACCCACGAACTCATGCAGATGTTTCTTTAAAGGCTGGAGACGGAACTTTGATTACAGCACTTGATCATATTGCCATCGCGGTGCCAGATCTGAATGCCGCTATTGAGCGGTTCATGACCGATTTCGAACTCAGTTTTGATGGGACCGACGATGTGCTGGCGGCCCAGACGAGGACCGCTTTCTTCAACCTGCCCCCGACCCATATTGAGCTTGTTCATCCATTGGATGGTGCAGGCCCAATCGCAAAATATCTGGAAAAACGCGGCGGAGGGATTCATCACCTCTGTTTCCGCACGGATGACATCGATGCGGACGTGCAGCGTCTGCGGGCCAAAGGCTACCAGTTTCTCAGCGATTCGCCGTCCCCCGGCGCCCACGGGGCCAGGGTCATCTTCATACATCCGAAAAGTTGCGATGGTGTGCTCATCGAGCTAAGCCAGCCGGGTGACGTGGAAGGAGATGCTCATCCATGAGTGATATCTACAAGCCCGATGAGTCAAATATCGCCAGTTGGGCCGAGCTGGTGGCGAAACAGAGCAAAGGGCTGGCCCCGGAAGACTTTACCTGGAACACCCCCGAAGGCATTCCGCTGAAAACACTCTATACCGCAGCCGATGTCGAAGGGCTGGAGTACACCGACACAATGCCCGGAATGTCGCCTTATATTCGCGGCCCGATGGCGACAATGTATGCGGGTCGGCGCTGGACCATCCGACAGTATGCCGGGTTTTCAACGGCTGAAGAGTCCAATGCCTTCTACCGGCGAGCGCTTGCAGGCGGTGGGCAGGGCATCTCAGTGGCCTTTGACCTCGCTACCCATCGCGGTTACGACTCTGATCATCCCAGGG
>JAKMEU010000382.1 GCA_022425845.1 Luminiphilus sp.
ATCCGGCAGCGCGGCATCGTCTACTGTCCTGACTTTGCTATCAATGCCGGTGGCATTGTTGATATCTACCATCAGGAGCAAGGCGCCTCCCGAGCGGAACGCTCGCAGGCTCTCGCCAACATTGGCGATCGCGTCGCTGTGATTCTGGACCGGGCACAGCAATCCGGTGTGGGCAGCCAGCGGGTCGCAGAGTGGATGGCCAATGAAAATCTAGCACCCAAAAAGCCCGCTGACGATGAGGCTACCTCGTCGTTCAAGGGTGCTGCGTAAAAGGATAGGGTGGCTGACGGGGGTCGAACCCACGACCACAGCAGTAAGCAAATGAGTCAAATTATGCGCTTATCGTAGTAGAACTATTCAGTCTACGCAGCTACGCCCTGGCCGGGGTGACTCTGCCGGAACGGCAATGTAAGGCACGAAAAAAACAGGGCGCCAGCTATGGCAGGGCCCATTTTTTCGTCTTTTGTCGTGCCCGTCAGCCGTGCCGGGTATACAAAACCAAAATCCAGCGGGCTGCAGCCAATTCCCGAAGAATTCGTACCTGCACTAGCTGTCAGCACCTCTAAGGCAAACCGATTCCACTCATAGGCGCTGATGGTTCGCTCAAATCACCGGCATACCCTGGATTCAATCAGAGCTTCCTCATGGGGCTAAACTTATCTATGTACCCTACCCATGCGGTTTATGGTTTGGCGATATCAATCGAAGTGCCGTCACTGTTCCCGTCATCGTCATGGTTCTGCTCGCTAACGTAGCTTTCACCACCCGACGGATCCAAATTTGAAACAGTAAAGGTTACGCTTTTTATTTTCTTCCCGGACACCAAAATAGACACGTCACAAGCCCCGGATGAATCGGTCGTACAAGTTGCGTTTCCAGTCACACCTCCGACCCATAGTCCAGACACCGTAACGCCGGAAAGTGCAGTATGCATATAGTCATGGATGGACACTCGTGCGGTGGCCCTCCATGTCCGGCGATCTCTGGACTCCCCAAAACCCGCCAAGTCACCCACGTGAATCTCGCCGTCCACTCCCGGATCGGGGGGTGGAGAGGGAAGCTGGGACTTAATCGAGGCGATGCGTGCATCAAAATACTGTTGAATCAGGTCAAAGCTCTGCAAGGCATTCTTGGCATTTGAGTCCTCGAATAGCGCGTCCTCAAGCAATATTCGCATAGCATCCAGGTCGGCGTTTAATTCCATCAATGAGAAAACTGGGCTATCACCATTGAACAATGCGTTATGAATGGCGTTGTATTCAGCCCTGAAGGGAGCGTCCTGCAGTTTGATCAGGGCATCCTCATATTGATTCGCCCGGTCACTGCTCATTTGATAAATGCTGAGATTTGGATCGAAGTCCAAAAATGCCTCATCAAGATCCCATTGAAAATACTCGCGCTTGAAGGTCAGTCCATCGCCCTGATCGACATAATAAAAGTTCTTCCCCTTGGTAAATAAATCATCGTGGGAGCCATGGAACGCTGACACCGCACCAAATGTCAGCATGCCCTCCATATTGATGTTCTCTTCTAGAAGGGTCCTAAAACCCTCTGGCGTTTCACAACGCCTTTTCTTTTTGAATGGCGCAAAACAGAACTCCTGGGCGAGCGGACTGTCTATTTCAACGCCGAACTCGTCCTCCACACCTTCTTTCATGGTCGGTGAGTCGATGTCACTCATCTTGTATAGCCAGGTGTCACCGTCCAGTTCCCAAATCTGGCGATTCTTCAGAAACTGTTTGTCGGGTTGCTCGACGTTGACGTAGACACCCTGGTACTGCCCGTTGATGTAGAGCTTGACCCAGGAGGCCATACCGGCGTCGTAGGCCAGCTCTGATTCGGCGGCCAGCCTGTGCAGGTACCAGGCTACCCCCTCCTGCACGACGTCCTGGTCGTCACCATTCTCCAAACTGAGTTTCTTCACCCCTTTCCATTTGGAAACGCAACCGGAGTTGATACCCACGATGCCTACGCAAACGTCAATACCGCCGGGGTCATCATGATATTCGTTGATGTCGATCTTATAACTGACTTTCTTATCTGCGGCGAGCTCATTAGGTATGGCGCTGGCAGACTTACGTCGAATAGAGACGACTACAGGGGCCTCATTTTCGGCCCAAAAATAGGCGGGGACCTCGATGTCGTAGGTGGTATCAGCCCTGATGACGTCAAAATCGCTGGGTGCAACGGTTTGCACATGTAGCGTATGGAATGAGAACGGGTCGTATAGCTCGGGCCAGTCGGGTACCTGACCGTTCGAGCTGGCCGCAAAAAGCAAGACACACACACTTGTAGGTAACAAAAGAAAGCGCTTCATGATGCTCTCCCTAGAAGACACGTTTGCCAGAGAGCTGGAATACGTCTCAGCGCTCTATTGAGTGTTGAACACTTCCTTGTTCAAAAAAGCTACCACCCGCACTGGGGATTGACTACCGACCTTTGGGCAATATGCGGCCTTTTTTGTTCGGGTAGTTTGGAATGCAGCCACCTCCAGCCACCTCCAGCCGCCTAGCCCCACGTGCCACTCAAGCCCCTCATATTTTCAAAGTCAGCCTCTGGTGTGCCTGGAATGGATCAAGTGTAACTACAGCAGCTTAGTAGGCCCCCGGGCCTTTGGTTTTACCTAGGGGCCTTGGTTTGCTTGAGAGGGGCCAGCCAGGCCCCTGGTTCAGTCCGCCAACGGGGCTTACTCAATCGCCTCTGGCAGATTCAGCCTGTCTTGCGGTGGGTTCTTGCGAATACGCCAGCCGAACCAGACGGCCAGCAGGGGTAAGCCAATTAATATGAAAAATTGTAAGTAGGAGTTCACGCCGGTCAGCCACAAAGGAAAATTCTCGTAGTAAAAGCTCGATACCTCGGGTCCGTATGTGCCGTCAAAAATATCCCATTGGGTGCTCACCACCACAGTCCTATACATAAAAAGGACGTGATTTGCCATGGGAACGAGAAACACCGTGTTGGCTATGGCGTACTGAATCCGGGACAGCTTCGGTCCTGCCAGATAAATGGCAACGATGTAGCCAAAGAGCATGGTTAGAAATATCTCCATAGCGTCGCCGAAATAAGCGATGTTGGCTTCCATCATCTGCAATATTTCGTAACGGGTCATACCCAGCTTCTCACCGCCGGGGCCAAAGGGGATTATTTCTACAGGGGGTACTTCGGGAGTGGCGCTCATATCACGCTCCTTGTGTGAGGGTTGAGGGATTACACAAGGGACACTCTAGCGCCTATTTTCGGGAGCTGCTCATTTCGGGAGCTGCTCAACCTTCTTCTTTTTTAAAATCGACCTCTGGTGTGTGTAAGAGGAACCCACTGTAACTACAGCAGGTGAATCCCCCTCCCCCTCAGATGAAAAATCAGACCTGCTATGTCGTAGACTACTGTCGTATTTTTAAGTCAAGAAAGATGCGCCCAACCCGAATAACCCGCATAAATTCTGGGAAAAGGGCAGGTTATCGAGGACAAAAAAGGATGGGGTGGCTGACGGGGATCGAACCCGCGACAACCGGAGTCACAGTCCGGCGCTCTACCAACTGAGCTACAGCCACCATTGAAATGGTCGGGGTAGAGAGATTCGAACTCCCGACATCCTGCTCCCAAAGCAGGCGCGCTACCAGACTGCGCTATACCCCGATGTCGACCGGACCAAATCGCCCCTGTGAACCTAAATTCAGGGGAGCGCTCCGTCAACCGGTGCGAAGGATACTGATTTGACCGAAGGCGGTCAATTCACGACCTCGGTGCTTGTTATTTCCCGTACATTTCTGGGAGACTGCGCCACTTTTTACGGGATCACATTCAGGGGGAAACATGACGGCTCTGGTTCTAGATGGTAAACACGTAGCAAAACTCACAGAGGAAGCCCTCAGCACGCGCGTTGAGGCCCTGAAAGAGCGCTCTGGGGGCCGCACTCCCGTTCTGGCAACCGTTCTGGTTGGTGACGATCCCGCCTCTGCCACCTACGTGAAAATGAAAGGTAATGCCTGCCGGCGCATCGGCATGGAATCCATGGCCATCGAACTCCCCTCAACGCTCAAAACCAACGATTTATTGCGTGAGATTGAGTCCCTCAACAACAACCCTGATGTCCACGGCATCCTGCTGCAGCACCCCGTACCTAGTCAGATCGACGAGCGCGCGGCCTTTGACATGATCGACCTTGCCAAGGACGTCGACGGCGTAACCTGCCTGGGCTTTGGCCGAATGGCTATGGGCGAGGAGGCCTATGGCTGTGCCACGCCACAGGGCATCATGCGGCTTCTGGCGCACTACGACATACCGCTTGAGGGCAAACACGCCGTGGTGGTGGGTCGCAGCCCCATTCTGGGCAAACCCATGTCCATGATGCTGCTCCAGGCCAATGCCACGGTCACCATCTGTCACTCCCGAACCCAGAACCTGTCCGACCACATCCGACAAGCCGATGTCATCGTGGGCGCTGTCGGTCGACCCGAGTTTATCCGGGCCGACTGGATCAAGGATGGTGCCGTAGTGGTTGACGCAGGCTATCACCCGGGCGGTGTCGGAGACATCGAATTGGCGCCCTTGCTGGAGCGCGTCGCAGCCTATACGCCCGTCCCTGGCGGCGTCGGACCCATGACCATCAATACACTGATACAGCAAACCGTATTGTCTGGCGAAAAAGCACTGGCGCGGCAGTAAAGCCAACACGCGCCAGCCGCAGAGCTTGCCTTGAGACAGGGATGGCCTCCAATAGGCTATGGGTCTATGGTGGTGAAAACCTGTGAGTGACTGACATGGTCTCCCCTTCCCAATGGCCCAAGCGCTTCAACGTCATCGGCCTGTCTTTTCTGGCTGTTTTTATTTGCTACATCGACCGGGTCAATATTTCTGTGGCCATCATTCCCATGGCCGAGGACCTGGGTTGGGGGATGCAGCAACAAGGTACGGTGCTGTCCTCATTTTTTGTCGGTTACGTACTCCTGCAGGTTATCGGGGGGCGGCTGGCTGACCGGTATGGCGGCAAGGCCGTGCTGGGACTGGGAGTTGTCCTCTGGTCATTTTTTACCATGCTGACCCCACCCGCGGCAGCACTGGGCTTCACCCTGTTAATCCTCACCCGAATTGCAATGGGCATGGGTGAAGCCGTTACTTTCCCGGCGATCTACAGCACCTTTTCCAAATGGGTACCACTCTCAGAGCGCTCCCGCGCCGTGGGCTTCATCAACAGTGCCATCCCATTGGGTACCGTCTTTGCACTGCTCGTCACACCCATCGTGGTTCAACATTGGGGCTGGCCCTGGGCGTTTTATTCCTTTGGCGCCGTTGGCATCGTCTGGTTCGTGTTCTGGCAATTTATGGTCAGCTCAAGCCCGCAGCAGCACCCGGGCATACGCCGGGAGGAGCTCGATTACATTGAGCTGAGCGGCTGCGCCAGCGAGACTGAGGCCAACGTCCCCTGGTACCGGTTTCTGAAGTCCCTACCCGTCTGGGCCATCATCGTCGCGCACTTCTGCAACAATTGGTCGCTGTTTGTGCTTCTGTCCTGGATGCCAACCTACATTAATAAAGGGCTGGGGGTTGATTACGCGTCAGTGGGGCTACTGGCCATTATTCCCTCCATCGGCGCCGTATTTTTCCTCAACATCGCAGGCAGTCTTGCAGACCGACTCATCAAAGGCGGCATGCCCTTACGCTCTGTTCGTAAACTCATGCAGACGATTGGCTTTGGCGGGCTCACGGGCTCTCTGCTTCTTGTGGGGCATCTCGACACCGTATGGATGGCGATCACCACCATGACCGTGGGGTCGGCCCTGGGTGCCTTTGTCACCGGCGGGTTTGCCGTCAATCACATGGATATCGCCCCAAGGCACGCGGGCACTCTGATGGGCATCACCAATACTGCAGGCGCTATTCCGGGCATCATTGGCGTGTTCGTAACGGGCCTCATCCTGGAATTGACAGGGTCATGGGTGCTCGTATTCTCGGTGGCAGGCGGCGTCACCTTTATCGGCCTGGCTTTCTATCTTTTATTCGCCAGCAGCGAGAAACTGTTTGACTAGTGGTGGCTCTGCACGGGCGCCTGGGTCATACCCGCTTCCAGATTGTCCCCCCGGGGCCATCCTCCAACTCAATGCCCGCGGCCTGCAATTCGTCACGAATCGCATCCGCCGCGACAAAATCTTTGCGCTCCCTCGCGGCCAGACGGTCGGCCAGCCGCTGTTCGATAAGCGCCGGCGTCAGCTCCCCCGCGTCGGCGACTGCGGTAAACCACGCATCCGGGTCGACCTCAAGCAGACCCAGGATCCGGGCAGATGCCAACAGATAACCCTTGCACGACGGCGCCTCGTCTTTGCCCGCTTTATTCAGGGCTTTGCTGGCTGCATGCAAGGCGGCAATCGCTTTTGGCGTGTTGAGATCATCAAGCAAGGCTCCGAAGGCCTCAGTCGCTTCGGGCTCCACACGCTCCGGCTCAACGGATGCCGTATTGCGCAGCGCCTGATAAAACCCATTCAACGCGGTCCTGGCTGCCTCCAGCAATTCGCCCGAAAAATTCAGCGGCGAGCGATAGTGCGTGGACAGCAGGGCGAACCGGAGCACTTCGCCGTGGTAGTTCTGCAGTAACTCCCTGACGGTTCGCACATTACCCAGGGACTTGGACATTTTTTCTCCGTCCATATCGACGTAGGCGTTATGCATCCAGTAACGCACAAAATCGCCCCCGTACCCACAGCAGCTTTGTGCCCGCTCATTTTCGTGGTGCGGGAAAATCAAGTCCCGGCCCCCACCATGGATATCAATACCGTCGCCAAGGTGCGCCCTGATCATGGCGGAGCACTCCAGATGCCACCCGGGTCGCCCCCAACCCCAGGGGCTTTCCCACCCCGGGTCCTCACCGAGGGAGGGTTTCCACAGCACGAAATCACCCGGGTTACGCTTGTAGTCAGCCACCTCAACGCGGGCGCCGGCCAGCATATCTTCAAGGTTTCTCCCACTGAGCGCGCCATAGCTTGCCATTGAGGTCACGTCGAACAACACGTGCCCTTCGGCCGCGTAGGCGTTCTCGCTCGCCACAAGACGACTGATCAACTGCTGCATGGCCTCAATATTCTCGGTAGCACGGGGCTCAAGGCTGGGCGGCAGGGTGTTCAATTGCGCCATGTCCTCGCGGTACTTGTCCGTGAACTCTTCGGTAATCGCGTCGATGGCGACGCCGCGTTCCCGGGCGCTCGCGATGATCTTGTCATCGATATCCGTGATATTGCGAGCGTAAATCACCTCGGGATACAGCGAGCGTAAAACCCGGTACAACATATCGAAGACCACGACCGGGCGCGCATTACCAATATGCGCCAGGTTGTATACCGTAGGCCCACACACATAGAGGGTGATGCGCTGGGGGTCCCGGGGCTCAAACAACTCCTTAGCACCTGATAGCGTATTGGTTAAGCGCAATTCAGGCATTAACAGCGCTCCAGGTATCCCTGAGCCCAATGGTCATGTTGAACACGGGCTTGCCCCCCGAATGGTCGAAACGGTCGGCAATAAAATAGCCCTCGCGTTCAAACTGGAACACCTGCTCCGGCTGGGCGTGGGCAAGGGACGGTTCAAGTACCGCGGTGTCGATGACACGCAGCGAATCGGGGTTGAGCACCGCAAGGACATCATCGCTTTTGCCCGGGTTCGGGTCACTGAATAAGCGGTCGTAGCGCCGCACCTCGGCAGGCACCCCCGAGGATGCCGATACCCAATGAATCACGCCTTTGGCCTTGATGCCGTCCGCGGGATCTTCCCCAAGGGTTCCCTCAATGATTCGGGCATAGACCCTAACCACCTCACCGGATGCATTGTGATCACAGCGCTCGGCTTCAATCACGTAGGCACCGCGCAGACGCACGCGCTTGCCAATGACCAGGCGCTTGTACTTTTTGTTTGCCTCTTCCCGAAAGTCATCTGCGTCAATCAACAGCTCGGGCGTCAGGGGGACCTCCCGCGTTCCCATTGCTTCGTTACCGGGGTGGTTCGCAACGCTCAGCGTCTCGGGCTGTGAAAGATTAGTGAGGGTTAAGGCCAGGGGATTCAGCACCGCCATGGCACGCGGTGCCGATTCATTCAGATGGTTGCGCACCGAGCTCTCCAGCATGGCAACGTCAACAACGCTGTCCGAGCGCGATGTCCCCACCTCTTCACAAAAGTGGCGTATCGCCGCTGGCGGATAACCCCGGCGACGCAAACCAGCAAGGGTGGGCATCCTTGGATCATCCCAACCCGATACCGCTCCGGAATCCACCAATTGCTTGAGCTTGCGCTTGCTGGTGACGGTGTAGCTGGTATTCAGCCTGGCGAATTCAATCTGTCGAGGACGACTGGGCACAGGCAGGTGCTCAATAAACCAGTCGTAAAGCGGGCGATGATCCTCGAATTCCAAGGTACAAATAGAGTGCGTTACACCTTCAATCGCATCTTCCTGGCCATGGGCGTAGTCATAAGTCGGGTAAATAGGCCAGTCACCACCGGTCTGGTGATGGTGTGCGTTCCGGATGCGGTAGAGAATGGGATCCCGCAAATTAATGTTAGGGGACGCCATGTCAATTTTCGCTCGCAGCACCCGGCTGCCCTCCGGGAATTCACCCGCACGCATCCCGGTAAATAATTGGCGATTTTCCTCCGGCGAGCGGGTTCGGTAGGGGCTGTCCCTCCCCGCTTCTGTCAAGCTGCCGCGGTACTCCCTGGCCTCTTCTGCCGAAAGGTCGCAGACGTAGGCAAGGCCATGGTCTATCAGGTGGAGCGCCCAATCATAAAGTTGCTGGAAATAGCTCGAGGCAAATCGAACCTCACCATGCCATTCATAACCCAGCCAACGCACATCATCCTGAATAGCCTCAATAAAGACCTGGCTCTCCTTCTCCGGGTTGGTGTCGTCAAACCGTAAATGACAGCGACCTCCAAATTGTTTCGCCAATTCGAAGTTGACCGTAATGGATTTCGCATGACCCAAATGCAGGTAGCCGTTGGGCTCGGGCGGAAATCGGGTCACCAGCTGCCCCATAACCTGCCCATCGAGATCGGCCTGAATTTGCGTCTTTAGAAAATTGCTTCGGCTTTCGGTACTCATGAACTGCCCCTGAATCGAGGGCGCATGATAGCAAGGCATCGGGCCTGCCGCAGGACGTTAACAGCGTTTAAAGACCTAATTTGGTTGGCAATATGACACCCGCTACACTTCGTCGCGAATCACCATCGCATGGTGGGTGTAAACCGTGTAGCATGCGCAGCCTTTAAACACCTCGGTTGGAGACAACATGACCCAGACTGTCGTCGAAATTAAAACCACCTTTGGTGCCATTAAGCTTGAGCTTGATGGCGAAAAAGCGCCAAAGACCGTTGAGAACTTCCTGCGCTACGCCAGCGAGGGCTTTTATGACGGCACCATCTTCCACCGGGTTATCGATAACTTCATGATCCAGGGCGGCGGCTTTGATGCTGAAATGGAGCAAAAAGCCACGGGCGAAGCCATTGAAAATGAAGCCGATAACGGTCTTAAGAATGACCGCGGCACCATTGCCATGGCCCGCACCATGGACCCTCACTCCGCTACAGCGCAATTTTTCATTAACGTCAAAGACAACGACTTTCTGAACCACAGTGGCAAAAACATGCAGGGCTGGGGTTACGCGGTTTTTGGGCGAATGGTTGAAGGGGAAGAAGTACTCGACAAAATTCGCGCTGTGGAGACCGGTAACAAGGGTGGTCACCAAGACGTTCCGAAGGACAGCGTGGTGATTGAAGCCATTGCAGTCGTCGATCCCTGATCGATGGGCGCGACGCTGTTCATCAGCGACCTGCACCTCAGCGACAACACGCCCGAGATAGAGGCGGGACTCTACGCTTTCCTGGAGAGGGAAAGCGACATGACACGACTGTTCATCCTGGGCGATTTTTTCGAGTACTGGGTCGGTGACGACGACGATACCCCCCTCAGTCGACGGGTAATCCAACAGCTGCGTTCCGTCAGTGACCGGGGGGTCAGCCTGTTTCTGGTCCGAGGCAATCGTGACCTGATTTTGGGCCCCGATTTTGCCGGGCAAATAGGCGCCACCCTGCTCAGTGATACCACAGTGATCGACCTCGATGGCGTGCCAACACTGGTGCTGCACGGCGATACGCTCTGCACCGACGATGTCGAATACCAAAAAATGCGAGCCGTGCTTCATGACCCTGCCTGGCAGGCCGAAATGCTGCAACGCCCGCTGGAAGAACGTCGTGAGTTTGCCAGGGGTTTGCGCAACGCAAGCCAGGAAAAGGCAGACAAAGACCCGGCGAACATTATTGACGTCAATGCCGACGCCGTATCTGAGGCTTTTTCCGTACATGGCGTTGAGCATATGATCCATGGGCATACCCATCGGCCCCAGACCCATTCGACGTCCGAAGGGGAACGCATTGTGCTTGGCGACTGGTCCGCCACTGAGGGCTGGTGTGTGCGCTCAGAGAACGGGCGTCGCACATTGGAACAATTCAGCTACTCGTAGCCGTCAAGCGACGGCGGGGATGCCGCTGTGAAAGCGCATCTCCTCATCCGTCCCCTCAATCAACTGCTGCTCCAGGGCTTTGAACACGATTAAACGCTCGGCGATCTCTCCCCTTTCGGCCACCGATTCCGCCAGGGCAAGGTAATCCCTGAATTGACGTGACTCGCTTTTGAGGAGTGACAGGTAAAACTCAGATAATTCGCTATCCAAATGTGGGGCCAGCGCAGCAAATCGCTCGCAGGAACGGGCCTCGATGAGCGCACCCAGCAGCAGGGTGTCCACCAGGCGACCGGGGTCGCGCTTCCTGACCAGACCGTGGAGGCCCCCTGCATAGCGGGAGGCGGTTACCGTCTCATAGGCGATGCCGCGCTTACCCATGAGACCAAGCACCTGCTCAAAATGACGCAACTCCTCCCGGGCAAGCCGCGACATCTTGTTCATCAGGGTGGAGTTGTCCGTGTGTCTGTGCAGCAGAGCCATGGCGGTAGCGGCTGCCTTTTTTTCACAATTAGCGTGGTCAATCAGCAGGGTCGCCTGGTCTGCCAGGG
>JAKMEU010000383.1 GCA_022425845.1 Luminiphilus sp.
GGTTCAAAGAGGCCTACGACGGAACGATTGAAGAGGGTGATCTGTTTCTTACCACCGACCCCTATGCCTGTAACGGCGCGATCAGCCACATCAACGACTGGCTGCTGTTAAGACCGATCTTCAAGGATGGGCGCTTGATTGCCTACGCTGCGATGTTCGGCCACATGACGGACGTTGGTGGCAAGGTGCCTGGAAGCCTGCCCACTGATGCTCGGGAGATTTTTGAGGAGGGTATTCGGATACCCCCCACCAAGATCTACAAGGGGGATGAATTACAGTCCGATCTGCTTGAACTGATATTGCACAACTGCCGCATGCCCAATTGGAATCGCAGTGACTTCAACGCACTGGTGGCGGCAATACGAACTGCTGAGAAGCGCGTCATCGAGATGGCGGGTCGATTTGGAGACAATATCTTCTACTCTGCTCTCGATGAGCTGTTGGACCGAAATAAGCGCGCCATGAGTAAACTCATTAAAAATACGGTCCCGGAGAAAAAGCAGTTTTTTGAAGACTACATTTGCGATGACGGTCTGGGTATGGGGCCCTACCGCATTAAGTGCGCGATGTGGCGCGATAAAGACAAGGTCATCTTTGATTTTGAGGGAACCGATCCGCAATCGATCAGTTCGATTAATTTCTATCTGAACGAAGAGATGTTCAAAATGTTCTGCGGGGTTTACATGATTATGGTCTTTGACCCACAGATCATGTTTAACGATGGCTTTTACGACCTGATGGAAGTTCGTATTCCCCACGGGACCTTGCTAAAACCTCAGGAACCCGCCGCACTCTCATGCCGCACCCATGCTTTGGGGCGTATCTTCGACGTGCTGGGAGGCCTGTTGGGTCAGGGAGACCCTGATTTCCTGGCGGGTGCTGGATTCTCAGATAGCCCGCATTTTATGTACTCCGGGTACGACAAGAACGGTGAGTGGTATCAGCTTTATTCCATTGGCTTTGGTGGTGTTCCCGGTAAGCCCTCGGGTGATGGGCCCGACGGGCATTCACTGTGGCCCAGCTTCACTAACGTTCCCAATGAGTTTCTGGAGAGCTATTTCCCGCTCCGCATCGAGACCTATGAAACGATCATCGACAGTGGCGGGGCAGGCTATAACCGCGGAGGTAACGGTCTGCGTATGGGCTATTGCTTCCTGGAGCCGGGTACGATTTCGATCCACGACGATCGCTGGTTGACTTACCCCTGGGGTGTAAACGGGGGGGAACCCGGTCGACGTTCGGAGAAAATTTTGGTGCGTACCGATGGTTCCGAGGAACGACTACCCAGCAAATGTGACCGGGTCGAAGTAGGGTCTGGCGATATCCTTTACTTCAACACCTGGGGCGGTGGTGGTTGCGGCGACCCATTGAAACGTGAAGTGGAGCGTGTGGAGTTTGACGTTCGGGCAGGGCTGGTATCGGCTGACGGGGCCAAGCGCTATGGCGTCGTGATGAACAGCGACCTCACGGTGAACGCCAAACGGACAGCCACGCTACGTAAGAAGATGGCTGACAAGCGCGGCAAGGTGCCGATGTTTGATCGGGGTGGTGACATTGAGACGCTCAAGAAGCGCTGCCTGAAAGAGACCGGCCTGGAGCCCCCAAGACAGCCTGAGTTCCAAACCTGGGCTCTGAAGCTGCTGGAGGGTGGCAAGGGTGCTGGTGGCAGCGTTAAGGTGAATCGGTCCGCAGCCAAAAAATCAGCTAGAAAGGTGGCTGCAAAGGGTAAAACCAAAAAAGCCCGAAAGGCGGCGAGCTAGTCGGGCTCAGGTAAGAACCCTCGCTGCAGGGCAGCACCTGACAAAAAAAGCCGGGATAAAATCCCGGCTTTTTTTGTTGGTGACTTCTCAGAAGTTAACTTCGATCTCAACGCCACTCATGCGCACCTGGCCGGGATGCACGAATGCGCCGCCAAACTCCGGTGCCATGATGACCTCAGCGATGTACTCCTCATCAAAGACGTTGCGGGAGTAGGCTGTGATGCGCCAGTTATCGCCGCCAATACCGAGTCTCACGTTGGTAATACCGTAGCCATCAACCTGTGTCTGGTCGAAGTTGCCACACACGCCATCTAGGGCCGTACCGTCGGTACAGGGTGAGAAGGGTCCAAACAGTACCGCGGGTACGATGTCGTCCTGCACCACGTGATACCAGGTATCACCCTGGTGGGCGTACTCGATCCGCGCCAGCAGCTCCAGGTTACCGATGGGTTGGGTCCACTGTAAACCCACGTTCGCCGTAAATTCGGCGTTGTTGGGGACATCATTTCCAGCGGTGTAGGGGCGAATCGAGTTGGCGTCGATTTCACCATCAACAGAGCTGTAACCCGCATCAAGTCGGAGATTATCGGTAATCGCCCATGCCGCGCTCAACTCGAAGCCCTGAAGGGTGACCTCGTCGATATTTTCTACAGTTCGTAGCAACCCAAACGGGCCGACAAAGAACTCGAAGAACTGCATGTCATCGACTTCGGTGTAGAAGGCTGCGCCGTTCAGGTTCAGCCGATTGTCGAACAGGGCGCTGCGGAAACCAACCTCAAAGGCGCTGGAGGTTTCCTTGTCGTAGATCTCCGGCGGCGCCACCAGCGCCGCACCCGTGTTCACCAGGAATTGCTGCACGGTCTCGGTACCCCCGAGGTTGTTGAAGCCCCCGGTCTTGAAGCCCACGCCCCAGCTAGAAAACAGGGTCGTGTTGTCGGTCATATCCCAGGTCAGGCTCACCTTGGGCTGCCACTCGGAGAATGTGGCGTTGCGGCTACCGATGGAGTCCGTAACCTCCCAGGTATCGAAGCTGGTAATGAACGCTGGGTTCCAGGGCGTGCCATTCAGGGGTTGTCCGTTCAGGGTACAGCGACCTGCGCAGTAGTCGATATTGGTGGACAGGAAGCCGTCAGCAGGTGAGGGTACTTCGTTATTGACGTCCCGCTCCTCTCGGTCGTAGCGCAGTGCGAGAGAGAGTTCAATGCGCTCGGAGATGTCGTAGTTTACGGATCCAAACACAGCCCAAACACTGGTTTCGAAATTATCCAGCACCAGAGCGTCGGTGTACTGGTTGACGAAGGACAGCGGGAAATTCTGGGTGCCATCATCGCGCAACTGGGCAACACCCACAGTGCGGTCGATATCGAGGAAGTAGGCCCCCACCTGCCAGCGAAGCGCCTGATCATCGTTTGAGGTCAGCTGCACCTGAAAAGAAATGTCTTCCTGATTGCGCTCCTGGTACTGGTAGCCATCACAGGTTGTGGGGCTGTAGGGCGGCAGTACGTTGTCCACGCCGAGCTGACCTGATCCAAAGTTAAAGGCCGGTGCCTGAAGGGGGACCGGGGGTGGAAAACCAGGGTAGCCTTCGCGGCTGGCATCGGGTGTGAAGCCCACGTTCGATTGCAGGCTGCTGACGCAGGCGGGATCGGCCCCGTAGAACCCAAAGGCCCCGGACGTGCCATCAGCAACAAAGTACTGCTCCTGATCACTGTAAAGCGCCCAGGCCGTCAGCGTACCCATATCCATCTGGTAGTCGGCCTTGATAGAAAGCTCCAGTGTTTCCTGCTCGTTGTAAGGCCGCGTATTGGGCGAGAAGACAAAGTCATGTTCATTGACGTCCTGATAGAAGGACTCGTAACCCGGAACCGTAGCGATGCTGCCCTCGGGACCAAAGCCTCCGAAAAGGCCTGCAAACAGTGGGATTTCAAAGGCTGCATTGAAGGCGATGGAGGCGCCTTCGGCTTCAGCGTAGCGAATTTTAGTATCGATACTCAGGTCGTCCGTGGGATCAAAGACCAGACGCCCACTGACGCCGTAGTTTTCGGCATCGTTGACAATATCCTTGTCACTCTGGGCCGGGTTGGTGTTCTCCAGAAAGCCATCGGTCGACCGATAGTCAACGGTAAGTCGGCCTGCAACACTGTCACCCAACGGGCCGGCCACAGAGAACATGCCAGTCGCGGTGTTGTATTCGCCGTAGCTACCCCGCAACAGCGCTTCAAACTCGTCGCTGGGTCGCTTGGTGGACATGATGACGGCACCAGCGGCAGCCGAACGGCCGTAGAGCGCGCCTTGGGGGCCCTTCAGGACTTCGATCTGTGCGAGGTCAGGGTATTCCCGGTTGAACGCTGACGGGTTCGTATAAAGAATGCCGTCAACGATAAAAGCGAAGTTGGTTTCACCATCCCGTGCGCCATTGATGCCTCGGATAGAGAGCTGGCTGTCGCCCACCTCCACTGTATTCACGAAGGTTACGCCCGGCGTCATATAAATGAAGTCTTCAGCGCGTTGGATGCCGCTGTCTCGGATCTGGGACTCGGTGAATGCTGTCACCGTAGCCGGAACATCCTGTAATGATTCACTTCGAGCTCGCGCGGTCACCACAACTTCTTCAAGTTGGGCGTGGGCAAAATTGGGCAGTGCCAGGCCGCCTCCTGTTGCCGCAAGGGTCGCGATGGTCAGTGAGAGACTGCGCTTCAGGGTGGTTGGTTTGTTAACACATTCGCTTTTCTTATCCACGGATCCTCCAATAAGCAGTTGGGAAGTGGCTCTGGTAGTGGTTTCCACCCTATTTGTACAGCGAAATTGGGCACTTGGATTGCTCCGGCCGCGCTATCTCCCGAACAGTTGTACGGACAATTACGGCACCAACTCCAATATCTCCTTCCGCTGCGCCGGGGTCAAGTCCAAATCTGCGATGATTTCCGCAGTTTGTTGCCCCACTTCTGGCAGCAGGGGCCGCATGTGGGCAGGCTCCCGAGCAAATTTAAGGGGTGTACCGATGTGGTTGTTTCCCTCACTGTCCTGCCAGCGCATTTCCCGATGCATGACGTGCTCTGCTGACCAGGCCTCCTGCAGGTCGAGCACCGGACTCCAGCAGATGTCGCGACCTTCAAACCACACCTCCCACTCAATGAGGGTTTGGGTGCTGAAGGTGTCGCGCAGGAAGCGAATAGCGTCCTCGTGGGCTGTTCCCGCGGGCCCTGAGACGGCATCGATGAACTCGGGGCGCCCCAGTCCTCCAAAT
>JAKMEU010000403.1 GCA_022425845.1 Luminiphilus sp.
ACCTGGATCACATGTCGTCACGTCCCGGGTCGCTGTGTCCGGCTTGGCTTGCGGGCATGCAGGGGCTACCCTGCTCGGGTGGCGTAGTGACGGCGTTGGCGACATTGGAGATTAAGGCAGTGCGGCCGATGCAGCGTCCCGACCAACCGCCACAGATAGGCCGGGCTCGGTTCCCGGGGTAGGGCGACCCCCGGCAACGCCTGCTGTCATGGGTGGTTACAAAGGAGATGAGAGATGCCTGCAGCGCCCCTTTTGCACTACCAACAACAGGATTGCCCTTTGACGCTGCGCGAGGGATTGGCCGAATATCATCGCTACCTCGCAGCAATCGACCGCAAGCAGATGGTGGATTCGGAGGGCTCTCGCTTGCTGATGGAGCACGACGCCACCCACGTCATCTTCGGAATGGATACCACCCTTGAACAGGAAGCGGGACTGGATACCTGGTTGCTGTTTGGCTGTCGCTATCGGCTTTCTTATCTGAGGGCGTACGGGAAGCTTCCCGAGATCAAGGCCCTGTACAAGGCCCTGATCGGGGAATTGGGCTGGAGCGCCTTACTCCGGCTTTACTGGAAGACCCGGGGGTTGAAGTGGCGGATATTTCGCCAAACAAGGAAAATGAGCCATAAGTGGCCTTTTCAGTTTCCCGAAGACTGGCTGGACCGCCCCATCAACGAGTTGCGTGCGCAACACGGCGTGGTCATTCTTGATGAGACGGCCCGTGACGCTGGGGTGCCCCTGCAATGGAGTGGCGCCTACTAGCCGACGCCGACTTTTGGCGGTCTCATCGTGCTGCCCGTGCCCGCAGGAGCGCAGCGGGCCGCGTCTTGCCGGGAGCGGCTTGGTTCACTACCGCCACTGTGACAGACTCTTGCCGCGACTATCAGATGTGAGACTCATCATGCCCAGCCCCTTACGGTGTCGGACCATTGCCGCAGTCATCATCGGTACTGCCCTTCTGGTGGCGTGTGGCAACGAGGATCAACCAGCCCCCGAACCCGCTAAACCGCGGTTGGTGCGCACCCTTACGCTGGGTGGGGCCAATGCCGGTGCCTGGCAGGAATTTCCGGGCAAAGTGGAAGCCGCCAAGGTGGCGGTTCTGGCGTTTCGGGTCTCGGGCGAACTGGCCGAGCTCTCCGCCCTTGAGGGTGAAGAGGTCAAGCGGGATCAAAGCGTCGCGCTGCTTGACGACAAAGACCAGAGAATTCGTCTCAGGGCCCGTCAGGCCGAGTATGAGCAAGCATTTGGTGATTTCGAACGGGGCCAGTCACTGATTAACAGCGGGGGTATCTCGCGGTCAGATTTTCAGCGTCTCGAGGCGACTGCCAGTACCGCCAAATCGAGTCTGGAAGGCGCAGAGCGCGATCTCGATGCCACCCAGCTCAGGGCGCCATTTGACGGCTTTATTGCTGTCCGGCACGTCGAAAATTTTGAAGAGATCTCGGCCCTCGAGCCCATTTACACCTTGCAGGATGTATCCACCCTGTCGGTCAAAGTGGATGTCCCCGAAAGCGTGATGATCAGAGCCCGTCGGGATGAAGACGTAAAGGTCAGCGCCTTTTTTGACGCCATACCGGAACGGCGTTTTCCCCTGGCGCTCAATGAGGTGGCGACTCGCGCCTCAGATGGTACAAATACGTTTGAGGTGACCTTTGAATTCCCCAATACGCAAGACTTCAACATCCTGCCCGGGATGTCGGTCACCGTTCGTCTCGAGACGCCCCGAATGGCGTCTGCGCCGGGTGTACTGATGGTTCCACCTCGCGCGGTGCTCGCAGATGAGAAGGGTCCCTTCGCCTTTGTTGCCGTGCCGGAAGATAACGGTGCTGCGACGGTAACCCAGCGTCGCGTTGTCATAGGCCGTCTGACCGGAGCAGGACTTGAGGTGCTGTCGGGCCTCTCGGTGGGGGACCGCTTGATCACGGCGGGCATGAGCAAGCTCCACAATGGCCTTGCGGTGCGACTGGAGCAGGACATGCCCCAGTGACACTGACCCGCTGGGCAATAGAAAACAACCGGGTGACCTGGGTGCTGCTGGCCGTGATTGTGATCGCGGGTTTACAGGCGTTCAACAACATGCCCCGGGCCTACGATCCTGGTTTTATTATTCGAACGGCACAGGTTGTCACATATTTTCCAGGTGCCGCTGCGGAACGGGTTGAGGCGCTGGTTTCCTCGCCCATTGAGGAAGTGGTGAAGGAGCTTCCTGAGCTCGACTTTGTGCGCAGTGAATCCCGTGCCGGGGTGTCCATTGTCAGCGTTAATATTCGCGAAAGTTACACCGCCATGCGGCCCATTTGGGACAACCTGCGACGGAAGGTGGATAGCGTTGCCCCTGAATTGCCCGATGGCGTGACCCAGCCAGAGGTTAATGACGACTTTGGTGATGTATATGGCATCGTGGTTGGCCTGACCGGCGAGGGTTTTTCTTTCAAAGAGCTCGATATCATCGCTGACGAGGTCAAAGCGGTGTTTCTGCAAATTCCCGATACGGCGAAAGTTGAGATTCTGGGCGTTCAGGAGGAGCGAATCTTTCTGGAATACAACAACGCCCGACTCGCCGATCTGGGTTTGTCTCCCGGGCTGCTCACCCAGATTCTGGAAGAGCGAAATATTGTGGTCTCGGGCGGTTCGTTCAAGCTGGGGGATGAACGTATATCCCTTGAGCCCAGCGGCAATTTCGAGTCGATGGCAGAAATAGGCGCCACACTGCTGCGACTACCCGGCACCAATCAGCTATTTCAATTGCGTGATGTCGCCCAACTGAACCGAAGTTATGTTGATCCTCCCGAGTCGCTGGTGCGGGTCAATGGAGAGCCCGCTATCGCGATTGCCATTGCGATGCGTGACGGCGGCAATAACATTTAGTTGGGTGCGGCGGTGAAAGATGCGCTGGCTGATTTCCACCAGCGCTATCCCATTGGCATCGATTTTCAGTTGGTGAGCTTTTCGCCCCAGGAAGTCGATGACAAGGTAAAGGGGTTCGTGCTCAACCTGTTGCAGGCGGTGGCCGTGGTCAGCTTGGTCATGCTGGTGACCTTGGGACTGCGGACGGGTCTGGTGGTATCCAGCTTGATCCCCATTACCATGTTGCTCTCCATTATCATCATGTCAGCCCTGTCTATTGGCCTTGACCAGATCTCACTGGCTGCCCTGATCATTGCTCTCGGTATGTTGGTGGACAACGGTATCGTGATGTCTGAAAGCATCATGGTGCAGATGGAGAAGGGTAAATCTGCTGTTCAGGCGGCGATTGATTCTGCGTCGGAGCTGAGGACGCCACTTTTGACGGCATCACTGACGACTGCGGCCGCTTTTCTGCCCATCTATCTTGCCGAGTCCAGCGTGGGAGAGTTCACGGCATCCCTGTTCAAGGTTGTCACCATTACCCTGCTCAGTTCCTGGCTTGTTGCCCTGACCGTAGTGCCGCTCCTGTGCGTGAGGTTTATCCGCGTCAAATCGGCCTCCGCGTCGGGATCTTCGCGGATTCAGCGTGTTTATCGCCGCTTTCTGACCTTGTTGCTTGGGCATCGCACCCTGACCCTGGTGGCAACCCTTTTGGTGCTGATCATCGCGCTACGCGCCTTCGAATTTGTGCCCAAGCTGTTTTTCCCGCCGTCGGATCGCGCCTATTTTACGGTGGAATTCAAGCTGCCCACGGGAACCAACATTGATCGTACGCAGCGCATTGTCAGTGAGGTCGAGGACTATTTGCAGGGGTCGCGGGCTGAACGGGACAGCGATGGCGCCATACTGAACTGGGTAAGCTACGTCGGCAGTGGTGGACCGCGCTTTGTGCTGTCGCACAATCCCGTACCTTCGGCGCCGGGTTTTGCCCTCATGGTGGTTAACGTGGCTTCACCGGTGGCCATCGCTGGGATACGAAGGGATATAGAGGCCTATGTTGAAGACAGGTACCCGGACCTTGACCTCAAGACACGACTAATCGAAAACGGGCCTGCGGTGGAAAATCCCGTTGAGGTACGCCTGTCAGGCTCAGACTCCTCGCGCCTCTTTTTTGCAGTGGACGCCCTGAAAAAGCAGCTACAGGACATGGGCGGACTGCGAAACGTGAGTGATAACTGGGGACAGCGCCAGAAGAAACTGGAGGTGCGTATAGACCAGGCCCGGGC
>JAKMEU010000405.1 GCA_022425845.1 Luminiphilus sp.
AGCCATAACCAATGGCGTGAGCACTGCCCTAGCCGCTTTCAACGGGCCTCGCCGCATAATGCATCCCATCGGGGTGCTGGGTGATGACCAGTTGACAGGGCCCACCCATCACCGGGGCCTGATCGGCGGGTAACAGCCGCGTCAGCAGCCTGATGCCTTCTTCAAGGTCGATGATAGCGACCCTTGCCGGGCTCAATAAGTTGTATCGGGGCGGGCTGTTATGGATGCGGGTCAGACTGTACAAGGTAGCCCGGCCTGACGCTTCGATCCAGGTGAAATCCAGCTGGTGGCAATCCGGACAAATTCTGCGCGGGGGAAAGCTCAGTCGAGAGCAATGGCTGCATCGGGCCAACAAAAACCGGCCTTCAGCAAGCCCGCTCCAGAAGGTCTGTGTAACGCCGGTTACCTCGATATTCAGGGGACGTCTTAGGCCGAGGGTGACAATAGGCAGTGTCATTGGCAGACCCCGAGAACATGGGCGAGGGTCGCGTTGTAGTTGCCCAGTTCGCAGGTGTGCAGCCCATGTTGGGCCTGTTTTATCTGCCTCTTTCCAGCTCTTCCGAGTAATTGCTCCCTGAGCTCATACAGGCCATACAGTCCCGTCAGTTGGGGAGGATGCCCCCTTGAGAGGCAACCCCCCGAGGTGTTGACTGGCTGCGCACCCTTAAGGTTGGTCTTGCCCTCTGACAGGGCGCGGTGACCCTCGCCCCGGGGAAACATACCAATGGCCTCGGTCACCAAAATCTCGGTAATGGTGCAGGGCGCATACAGCTCGAACAGGTCGATTTGATTTAGTGATAGTCCGGCCATGGCCAGTGCTGACGCCGTAGCGTTTCGCGCCGAGGGAAACGCGGTCATATCATGGGGGTAGTCGGCAATTTGATGGTGACCCTCATGAAAAAAACCGCGGCCCTCGACCACCACACTGGCGTGCCCCAATTCCCGTGCTGTCTCCTCTCGAGCCAGTACTAAACAGATTGCCCCGTCTGCCCGCGACGGCACTTCAAACAAGCCTAACGGTTCAACAATGGGGCGTTGCTCGAGAACCTCCGAGAGGCTGATTGGATTGCGAAACTGTGCGAGTGGGTTCAAGGCGGCATTGGCCCGGCTCTTTACCGCGACCTGCGCAATCTCTGCTCGTGAAACACCGTTATCCTCCATATACCGGACGCAATCCAGGGCATACCAGCCTATGGGCGGGATGCCAAAAGGTGCTTGAAAATTGACGTCGCCCACCGCCCGAATACCAAAATCGAGGGCCACATTGGGGTCACCAGAGCTCTGTCGGACCACCCCTAAAGCGAGCGCGAAGTCGGCCTGTCCGGAACTGACCTGGGTCGCCGCCACGTCGAAGGCTACCCCCCCGGTCAGTCCCAGTTGTCCGACCTCGGTAACCAGTCCCGTGCAGCTAATGCCCAACTGGGACATCATGAACGTGGCAAAACCCAACTGCTTCGTCGTGGGAGGGTTCTGGGTAAAGATGGCCGCACCAACATCTGCCGCGCTGATTCCAGCCTCTGCCAGGGCCCTGGCGGTCACCTCTGCCAAAAAGTCGTGTTCCAGGCCATCCGCAATGCCCGCGGATGTTGAGGTCAGTTTCCCTACCGGCAGCGCACTGGCGCCAATGATCGCAACACGTGAGGACTTAGCCGACACGAGCGTCTCTGTGCTCCCCAGTAACAAAGGCATCGCGCAGCAAGCGCTTCTTTATTTTCCCGCTGTCTTCCCGGGGCAGGATTACGTCAAAATGAAATTCTCGGGGTATTTTGTAGCTGGCAAGCTGCTGACCGAGCAAGTCCTTGATGGCCTCAAGGTTTACCGGGCCGCGGGATTCAATACAGGCTATAAGGCGCTCACCATATTCGGCATCGGGCACTCCGAATACGGCGCAATCGCTGATTTCGCTCATGGCGATCAATACCTTCTCGATCTCCACTGGGTAAATGTTAACTCCCCCTGAAATTACCATGTCTGACATCCGGTCATTGATGAATAAAAAGCCGTCGGTATCGAGATACCCGACGTCACCGGTCAGTACGTAATCGCCGCGCCGCAGGGCCTGTGTTTGGTCTGCGGCGCGGTGATAGGAGACGAAGGGTGTGGTTTCAGAGCGCACACAAATTTGGCCAACATCCCCAGGGTTCCGGAACTGGCCATTGTCTCCCAGAATTTTTATATCGACGCCATCCACGGGACAACCGACGCTGCCTGGATGATCCAGCCAGTCCTCACTATTACAGGTTGTGATGATGCCAGTCTCGGTCATGGCATAGTATTCGTATATCACAGGGCCCCACCATTCGATCATCTGTCTCTTAATGTCCGGAGGGCAGGGGGCGGCGCCATGGGCAACAAACCTTAGGCTTTTCATGTCTGCCGCCCATCTTACTTCGGAGTCCACCGCAAGGAGTCGCACGAACATGGTAGGCACCATGTGCAGGTGCGTTACCGAATACTGGCTGACCAGCCGCAGCAGATTTTCTGCATCGAACCTTGGTTGCAGGATCAGCAGCCCGTTACTGCGAACGACGCTCATTCCGTATGCGTTGGGCGCAGAATGATACAGCGGGCCTGTCATGAT
>JAKMEU010000003.1 GCA_022425845.1 Luminiphilus sp.
TCCTGAAGGAGTGGGACGTTATATACAGTCCGCCCATGGAAAATCAGGAGCGGCATTCGCCGGAGTACCTGGGTAAAGCGATCGGCAGTGAGTGGATTGATATGAACCTGTTCAGTATCGACCCTGACACGGTCGTTGTAGACAGTGACCAGAACCAATTGATCCGGCTACTGGAGAGCCGGGGCTTGACCGTTATACCCATCAAGTTACGCCACTCGCGCATGTTAGGCGGGGGTTTTCACTGCGTGACCCTGGACGTTCGACGACGAGGACTCCTTGAAGGCTACTTCAAGGGGTCACCCAGCTAAAGAACAACAGTCATGCTATGGACAGGCGCATCCTTGCTGGGTCTGCTGGGTATTATATCCCTGGCCTGGCATCGGTACTGCCACGTTCTGGCCCTCTCGAGCACCGAGGAAACGCCAGACCCCTTCCGGCTGCGGGATGAAGGCGCTGGCGACTTATGGTGTCGGGCACCCCACCAACGCGGTGCGCAATGGCTACACGAGATTTTCGAGCGCAGCGCAGCCCGATACCCTGAGTTCACTGCCCTGCAGGTAGCGGCCACCGGCGAAGTACTTAGCTATCGGGTACTTAATCAGCGAGCCGAGCAAATCGCAGCCGCCATTGCACCCTATATCACCGCTCCCGATCAGGTCGTCGCGGTATCACTGGAGCAAAATCAGGCGGACATCGTGGCCGTTCACCTTGCCATCTTGAAAGCGGGGGCAGCGCAGCTGTTTCTGGACCCAGCGGCGCCGCCTGCCATGCGCGAACATATGATCCGTGATGCCAATCCGGTGCTGTTGGTTCATGGCGACGAGGGGAGCGACTGGACCCACCTGCCCAAGGTAAAAGTATCTGATATAGGTCTGGATAGCGGTACCAAAAGACATTGTCCCGCCTGGCTCAAGGACCCCGGTCGTCGCCTGGCCGCGCTGTTCTACACCAGCGGCACCACGGGGCAGCCCAAGGGTGTGGAATGCGCCCATGCCGGCTACATCAACCTGGCCCGCAGCTATGCCAGTTACTTTGATTTCACGCCGGGCGCTGATGCCACCTCACTGACCTCATCTCTCGGCTATGACGGCAGCATATCCGAGCTTTACAGCGCCTGGGTTTTTGGTGCGGCCGTCGTCCTGATTACCAAGGAAGAGGTGCGATCGGGGCCCGACCTTGTGGCCATCCTCAAACGTGAGGAAGTCACCGCCCTGTTCTGTCCACCCGTTCTGCTGAGTACACTGAGTGACCGACCAGAGCATGACCTGCCCTACCCCATCTGCCGTTACATCATTCCTGCAGGAGAGGCCTTTCCGGCCAATTTGGTGGAGCCCTGGTCAAGGGCGAGGCGCCAGATAATCAATACCTACGGACCCACCGAGGCCAGCACCGACACCAGTCGTCAACTTCTGTGTCCCGGCAAGCCCGTGACCATCGGTGCTCCCTTCCCCGGGGTCGACTACTTGATTATGGAGCCAGAAACGCTGCATGCGCTTCCCGAGGGTGAAACAGGGGAACTGTGCATCGGTGGCTGCCACCTCGCTCTCGGATATCGCAACCTGCCTGAGGCCACAACGGCGCGGTTTGTTGAGCATCCCGAATACGGGCGACTGTATCGCACCGGAGATCGCTGCCGGGTTAACCCCGACAACCGGCAAGTCGAATTTCAGGGACGCCTCGACGCCCAGCTGAAGATCCGCGGCCATCGTGTGGAAGCCCAGGGTATTGAATCGTTCCTGCAGGACTCGATTGACGATATCGATTCCGCTGTCATCGACTACCAAAACGACGAGTTGGTGGCGTTTGTCATAGCACCCGAACGCGCTTTAGGGCCCCCGGGAAGTTCCAGATTGCAGCCCGCACCCGCGTCGTGGGCCAAGTCTGTCCAGTCCAAACTGCGACAGTATTTTCCCGAGCACGCCGTACCCTCGCGCCTGTTCCTGGTTCCCGAGTTCCCGCTCAAACCCCTATCGGGAAAAATAGACCGCGAACGACTTCCTGATATTCCGACGGTGAAGCAACCCTCCACGCTCCATGCGATGCAGGAAACCACGGCTACCCATGCATTGAGCGATACCGGCATGGAAGTGCTTGCCATTTGCCGCAGCGTGCTGGGCGATGGACTGGACTGGGAAGACGGCTTTGTTGAATGGGGAGCCCATTCAATTGCAATGGCCAAACTGACCCAGGCACTGCGACGGGCTGGCTATCAGGCCTCGGTAAGGGGCCTGCTGACCGATTTTCATACCCCACGACTTGCAGGCGAACTGCCGAGACTGGATGACACACCGCAATCCTCCCGTCCGGAGACCCCGAGGAATGCGCCCCCCTCTGCGCGAACAAGTGCCCGCCCCCCGCTCAGTCCACGCGTATTTTCAATGCTTCAGGGACTGGGTATCCTGATCTTGTACCTGCCGACGTTGGTGGCCATGGGTCTTCTCATCCTGTGGGCTGAACCCGAGGATACGTTCATCGCGGGGGATTTGGCGGCACTGCTCATCAGCGCGCTTGCTGCGTACCTGCTGTACCTGTTAACGCCCTTTCTCAACCTGGCCTGGGTTCGGGTGCTTAATGCCCTGACGGGACTGAAGCCCGTGAGCCCGGGTGAGTATTGTAAGTGGAGCCGGGAACACTGGCAGGTCTGGTGGCGGGACAGCCAGCAACGCGCTGTGCTTCAACCCATGAACAACTGGCTGCGCGCGCCCGGCGTTTATGCTTGGCTGCTGCGCGCATTGGGCGCTCAAATAGGCCGCGGCACGCATGTATCCCAGAGCACAGAAATTCTTGGGCCCCTCTCGATGATAAGTCTGGGGCATGGCGTTGTTGTTCAGAGTGGCGTCCAAATCTGCAGCCAATTTTGGCGGAGTGATCGCCTCATCATTGATGCGGTTTCCATAGGCTCAGGATCCAAGCTTGGGCAACGATCGCTGGTTGCCGCCGGCACGAGCCTGGGTGAGAACTGCTGGTTGACGCCCCTCAGCGCGCCTAAGCAGGGAGCGGCTATCGCAGACGGCTTGATGATTGACGGCGTCGCCTGCGAACCCGTCGGGGCCCGCATGACGCAGCGAAGACCTGACACCCAACTGCCCTCGCCCGGCCGTCGGACGCTGGTTGAACTGCGGGGCCTCGTCCTACAGTTTTTATTGGAATGCCTGCTTATTGTCGTGCCCGCGACGCTGATCTTCAGCGCCATTTCCAACGGCCTGCTGCGGCAATACGAGAGCAGCGCAGCTAGCAGCCAGTCGGGCCTGCTGGCTGACTTTTTTCTGAGCGCTGTCGTGGCGACCTGGTTAACACTGGTGGTCACGTCCATCCTGACCTGCTTGTTCGTGCGAGCCACCGCATTCCAAACTGGCATGTTGCGGGGAGCCAGTATTGCCGGCGTACTGCTACGTTACCGTCAGGAAAAAATGAACCAGATACAGCGACTGTGGACATGGACGCTCACGGGTCAGTACCTGCGACGACTGGCAGGTGTCCGGTACGGCCGGACCGGGGCGAGTGAATGCGACACAATGATGAATCTGGTTCCCGAAATGCTGAGCACAACACCCAATATCTTCATGGCTAACAGCTGCCGTACCAACCAGATGGACGATGATGGCGAGTGGATAGTACTTCGCTCATTGCATCTCGGTGACAACAGTTTTCTGGGTAACAACAGTGTCGTGGAATCGGGTGCCCTACCCGACAACCTGCTGCTCGGCGTCAGCACGCCGGTGGGCGACCATCAGTTTCGTCGGTCAGCGACCAACCCCAAGGCCCGACATCTCGTACTTGCCGGTAACCCCGCCATCCCGTTTGCCCAACCTGAAGGAATTGCCGCCGGCACAGAGCGCCCGTCGTGGCTGTTGTTCAATCTTCGTGTCCTCATCGGTGATCTACTGGGTATGGCCCTGGTGCCTGCCATGCCGATTCTGATGCTGGGCGTTCTATTGCTTGTGGGTGGGAGTTCCGGGCTGCCAGACTGGCTCACGATCCCGCTCGCCTTAGTGGGCAGCGGTGTGCTTCTGCAACTGATGGCGATCGGTGTGAAAGCCGTACTGGTTCCAACGGGCTGGGGCGAGAACCACCAGACCCCGTTTTGGTCCCTGCGACACTTCACCTACTTCCTCGCGCAGGATTGTTTTTTTCGCTGGGCGGGCCCTACGTTGCGGCACCTGGGTGGAACCGCCCTGGCCAGCCCTATGCTCAGGGCGTTTGGCTGCCGGATTGGTCGAGGCAGCATTTTTCAGGAGCCCTTGCAGGCCTTCGACTGGCATGCGGTCGATGTGGGCGACGACTGTGTCATTCAGGGACTGATGCAACTTCACAGCTTCGAGCATCGGCTTTTGACTGTGCGCCGCACCCGGATCGACTCCCACAGTGCCATCAATATGGGAGCCACCGTCATGGGGGGTGCCGCACTGGCGCAGCGCACCACAGTCGGCGGGTTGGGTCTGGTCATGAAGGGCATGGAACTCTCTCCGGGCAGCCACGAGGGTAGCCCGGTGAGTTTGGAACAAGACCTGTGACCGACCCAACCGCCTCGATCCAAGGCGCGTTTCTTGCCCATCATCAGGCCCAGCTGTTCCGTGCGGGTACACAGCAAATCTCGTTGTTCGCCTGGCCTTACAGCAGCGATCCTGATGTCATCGCCGGTTGCAAAGCGATGCTGCGCCCCAGTGAGCTGCGCCGCGCCAACCGCCTGAGGGCATCGAGCGCCTGTGCAACATTCGTGCAACGTCGCGCCTTTATCGGCTGGCTGGTCCATCAACAGGAGCAGACAGCTGGGCCACAGACCTCGGTCCCACAATCACCCGCTGACCCTTTCCCTCCCGGGAGGCGCCCACCGCAACACTTCAGTGTGACGTCCACTGCCTCCCACGCCTTGGTTGCCATCGCGCAGTTCCCGGGCATTGGGGTTGATATTGAAACCCCCGATGACACCCTCGATGTCCGGGATCTTGCTCGTGGGCTTTTTTCTCCCGGCGAGGAAAAGTCAATCGTAGATGCGGCGCCCGGGCAGGCAGCTCAACTTTTCTACAGGCTGTGGCGACTGAAAGAGGCGGGGCTGAAATATCTGGGCCTGGGACTGTCTGATGGCATCAATCGCTTCCAATTTCTGCCGGATAGCCAGGGTGATCTCAGGGTCGTACTGTCCCCACAGCAGAGGTTCAGCTGCGATCAACCTGTGCCCCGCTTCTACGAATGTCGGTTCAGTGGCTTCGACGTGGCTTTGGCGCTGCCCGGGCAGATGGGATGCGAAGATCCGTGGCGAGTCGCCAAAGCCACTCCATGGGTCCCAGACGAAAATGGCGTAACCACTGATGAGCCAAGAGCGCTTGCAGTGTGAAAATGCCAACAGCCAGGAGAGACACCGCCATTGGGCCGAGTTGATAGGCCCAACCCAGGCCGTAACCGTAAAAGAGCGTGGTAAAAACCAGCGTCTGGCTGAGATAGACAGTCAGGCTCATCCTACCCGCCGATTCCAGCGCTGAGACCAGCCCACTGCCCCGATATTGAATTGCCAAACCCAGCACCAGACAGAACCAGGCCGCTGTGAGGCTGAGGGTACCCACTAAAAATATCAGGTCACCAGCCAGCTGCAGGGCGGCATTGTCCAGGGCAGCTCCGTAAACATCGTAGCCTTTGGAAAGTGCAAGAAAGCGTTCCATCGCCATGATGGCGAGTCCGGCCATCATCAGGCCAGCTCCTCGTCGCAGCAGTTGGGTGGGTGCTCGGGCTACGCCAGCCAGTACTCCACGTCTCGCCAACACGAAACCCACCAGAAAAAACGCCAGGACGGCCCACCCGGAGTCCGGCCACTGGTAATCCTCCCAGGGGACTTCGGGCAGGTAGCTCGCGTGCTCGGCAACAATGTCGCCAAGTGACCCCACGCTGTACAGGCCCTCCTCCCGATCTTCCGCCAACCACTCCCTTGCTTCAATGAGACTGCTCGCGCGGTCGCCGTCACCCCGTTTAGCATCGGCCCAATGCGCCAGCGGAAAGATCAGGAACAACGCCAACGCCAGGGTTATCAGAGCGCGGTCGGGGAGGTAGTGCACCGCCAGCAGCACAATACCGAGCTCTGCGTAGAGCATGAGGATGTCGCCCTCGAACAGCAGGGCATTGGCCAGTCCGAAAATCATCAGTGCCAGATAACGACGGCACATCCTCCAAAATTGAGTGCCTTCGCGATTCTGCAACCAGAAGGAAATACCGAAGAGCAGGCTGAATAATCCCCAGAACTTCGACTCGAAAAAGATGTGCTTGACCTGCCAGAACAACCGGTCACCGCTTCCGTCCCACGCCGGCGAGTCCGCACCAAAGCTGTAGAGATTTACAAGCAGGACGCCAAACAGCGCAAAACCCCGGAGCGCGTCAATTTCCTGATAACGCCCGGCATTTGTCAAAACAGGACGTCCCACTCCTCATCAACCAGATTAATCGGCTGGCCCAGACCCAACTCCACAGCGCGGTCATAGACCACTTTGGCCACCGCTAGATCTTCAATGGCAAGACCGAATGGATTGAAGAAAATTCGTTCTTCCGGGAACTCCCTGCCCGGCTTCTTGCCGGTGACGATTTCCCCGAATTCTGCGTGGATGGACTGTCGATCGACCAGACCCTCACGGTGCATGCGGGCCAGTACCCGATCGGAGTGCACGCACTGCTCCCAGTCGTCGACGACAATTTTATCCGCCAAGGCAACTGTCTCGAACTGGGGGTCCATGAGGGACACATTGAGGAACAGTGAGCCGGGTTTGAAGCAGTCGGGGGTTGCCCAGGGATCATAGGTTGTCGTCGCGGTCACCGCGATATCGGCATCACTCAACGCGTCGCGGAAATCCCCTACTGCCGTCGCTGGCAGGCCCAGGCCCTCAAGATGTCGGCAACAGGCATTGGCTCGGTCTTCAGACAGATCAAACAATCGAATCTCGGCGATGTCGGGGAACCACTGGGCGATGGCCCAAACAGACAGAGCTCCGATCCTACCCGCACCCACAAGCCCCAGTACCCTGGCGTCAGGACGGGCCAGATAGCGTGCGGCAAGGGCCTGAACCACCGCAGTGCGCATGGCACTGATCAGACCACCTTCCATAATGGCCAGCGGTAGGCGCGTATCAGAATCATTGAGGACGATGACGGCGTTGGCACGCGGCAGCCCCCGCTCAGGGTTCTGATGCGCGCTGGCGACCCATTTCAGCCCCTCAATATCGAACTGCCCCCCCAGATGACCGGCGAGACCAATAATTCTGTCGGCAACATGGGGGCACTCGGGACGTTTAAGAAAATTACTGGGCGGCGCGGTAAAGTCACCGGCATGGTGGGCGACGAAGCATGACTCCAGTGCCTTTCCGACGATATCAATATCGGACGCGCCGCAGCGTTGCAGGTCGGCCTGGGTGAGCAACAACGTCGAAGAAGAATTCAAGCCTCGTCTTCCACGTTGAAAATCTCGGGCACATTGATCCCCCGCGCAGCCAACCAGTCGGGGTCGAATTGGGTCTCGGTGTACCGACTGCCGTGATCGGGCAACAGAGCAACGAGATTGTCTTCCGGCCCGTAATGCTGTGCAGCAAGATCGCGCATGACGTGGACCGCCGCGCCCCCGGAACCTCCCACCAGGATACCTTCGCTCCTGGCGAGTGCGATGGCCGCCCTGATGCTCTCCTCCGCATTGATGTAGACAACGTGATCAATGAACTTATGAAACTCAGGTGGCGCGTAGTTGGCAGGAGAAATACTGGTGCCCATGCCATTCAAGTGGCGGGGCGCAGCGCCCGCGTTGCCCGGGAGTGCCAGTGACCCGTTCTCATCCACCAGCCAGATGTCGGTTTGGGGCGATTCAGACTTAAAGTAACGTGCTACGCCCATAGAGCTGCCCCCGGTACCCGCCACCATCACCACAGCGCGAACCTCACCCCGCAGGGCTCGGAGTATTTCCGGCCCGGTGGATGCGCTGTGAGCCTCTACCGCCGCGGGACTGTCGTACTGGTCCAGATAAACGGCATCGGGGTGCTCCTCCAGCAAAGACTCCAAACGGGCAAGACGGGTCAGATGGTATCCCCCGGTTTCATCTCGCTGGTAAACCTTGATCACCTCGGCGCCCAACACGCGCAGACAGCGTTCAGTGGCCGGGTTTATCTTGGCGTCGACAAGGCACATGAGCTGGTAGCCTTTCACCGCACACACCATGGCCATACCGACCCCCATGTTGCCCGAAGTACAGACAACGATGCGAGCCCCCGGCTGCAGCTGATGCTCTCGCTCTGCCCACTCGATCATCCCCCGGGCCGCGCGATCTTTCATGCTCCCTCCCGGGTTGGTGCACTCCAGCTTTGCAAACAGCTGCGGCGTCACCGTGGACCCAAATGCGCGCAGCGAAACCATCGGCGTTTCACCAATGGCATCAAGCACTGTGTCGCAGGTATTACCCATGGTATCGGCGTTCCCAAGATCAGGCGTCCACACTAGAACGACCGGGTGATTCACGCACGTTCAAATAAAGACAGTGTGACATAAGGTTTTAACGAGTGGGCAAGGCCTGCGTCTTGGCCTGCGTTGACAACGCGTCCACCTGGGATTAGTCTCCTCGCCCTCGGTTTTCTCGAGTTTCCCGCTGCCCAGGTGGTGAAATTGGTAGACACGCTAGCTTCAGGTGCTAGTGCTCGAAAGGGCGTGGAGGTTCAAGTCCTCTCCTGGGCACCAATATCCCTTGGATCCCCCTTAAAACACTGGGTTTCTAGCCGTGTTGAGGGCCTCTTTTTCCCTTTAAGCAAACTTGTTAGCAGAGATTAGGGCCTCGTTTTCTGGCGGCGTCTGCACGAAGTCGGGCGGTTACTCCCATACGGCACGGCCACCATATACTTGCTGCTCTTCGAGTATGATCGTCACGGGAAACGATGTCTTTCCGCCCATGCCATCCACTGCAGCGAAGTTAGTCTGATAAGTGCCCGGCTGGCTATCGACACAAACCTTTACTTCTTGGCTACTGATGAGGAATAACGAGACACCAGACTTTGATTCTATGACGTCCTCGGGCACCAATCCTACGTTGTCGAAGGTTCCATAATTGATGTGCAAGCACCCGTTTTCATAAGCAAAGTCTGGAGTATTTGGATTGACTCGTAAGATCGTCCCGGGGGGAGTAAAGGTACCAATTCTTGACTCTGAGTCGGTGATCATGCGAATGCCAGACTGACTGGCATAAGGATCAGATTCGAGTCCTTTGTATAAAATGTACCAAAGAGCGCCATTGGTTGTGGAGAGGTCAAGACTGCCCGAACTGTTTTCAAGTAGGGGAAGCAAAGAGCCGCTCACTTCATTGAACAGCTCCTCGCAGCCGCTAAGACCAAAATTATAGGTCGTGCCGCCCTGAACGATGCTCCAATCACTACATCCTCCGCCGCCACTCAGATATTGATAATTCGACATATCGAAGTCTGTTGCATTGAAGTCATAGGTTTCAATGGTAGGGGACAGGGCAAAATTATAGAAAAGATACGGGCCATAATTGGCACAGTTGTCAGTACTGCAAGAACCTGTCACCAAACCCGATGGTTCAGGAGGCTGGCTGCCAGTGCATAGAATCGTACCCGTTGATGAAAATCCTGTGAGCCATTCGCCAGCAGGGCAGGATTGCCCAAACAGCATAGAGATGCCATCAGCGCCCTGCGGCCCTTCGGGACCCGCAGGACCCTGGGGACCGGCTGCACCATCCAAACCATCAGATCCAGAGGGGCCCGCAGGACCCATTATCCCCTGCTCGCCTTGAGGGCCCGCCAAAGACGCCAAAAAGTCTTGCTCGGTCCCGGCGTTACCCGCATTTAACCAAGTCTGGTAGGCAGAATCCCCGCTGTTCACTTCAGACCAACCTAAATTTCCAGTACCGTCCGTGGTTAATACTTGCCCCGGGTCTCCGTCTGTATTTGGGTAGGTCAGGTCACCTGATTTCAGGTGGCCCAACGTGACAAGATTGGCAGAACGCTGATTGAATGTTTCCCCATCGCGTCTACCAAAATAAACGTTATCTATATCGCCATTTCCCAACTGTACTGAGAAACTCTCGGAGACTATCGCACCATGACCGATGGCGATGGCGTTGAATAAGCCGTCCGTTGCGACATCAGTGGAATTGCCGAGTAGGGTGAGACGCCAGCCGGTAGAATTATTGAACCCGGCGCCATAGCCAATTCCAAGGTTGTCATCCCCGGTTGTATTGTTATGAAACGCCGCAACGCCAAAAGCCGTCATAAAACTGGCGGTATGAAACGCCGCGGCGGAGTTACCAATGACTACATTTTGCTCGCCCGTTAGGTTGTTGCCCAAAGCATAGTTTCCAATCGCTATCGTGTCTCCACTACCCTCATACACACTCAAGGCGTCACGACCAACAGCAATAACTCCTGAGGTATTTGTTGCTGAGGCTAAAGCGCGTGACCCAAGAACTACGTTGCTGTCCCCACTGGTTAGTCGCATCATTGCGTCGTGACCCACGGCGGTATTGAAAACCCCGTCAATATTCTCAGCCATCGATGCATAGCCAACAGCCACATTAGCTTGACCAGAACCCAAGATGGGTTGACGTCCACCCAACGCCTCATTGCCTATCGCTACGTTTGTAAAACCCGTTGTGTTATTAGAAAGCGCTTGGAAGCCAAGGGCAACATTTTCACCCCCTACAGTATTCGCCCGCAGACTAAGAAAGCCCAAGGCTGTATTCCTGTCACCCACAACATTGTCAGTCATACTGAAGGCCCCCACCGCGGTATTGCCACTCCCAAGAGTGTTCAATTCAAGAACGCTGTCTCCCATGGCGGTATTGGAATTACCCTGTGTATTCTGGGTTAGTACTAGTGTTCCAACAGCGGTATTTTGTGACCCCGTAGTCGTACTCACCAATACGTTGTTTCCGGCCGCAAAATTTGAAAATCCTGTTGTATTGGCCTGTAATGCGTTCTGTCCAATTGCAGTTAGTCGGGATCCGAAGCCTGGGTTACCGGGGTCGTACGCAGGCAGGCCCTGCAAACCGTCTCCTACCGAGAAGTTGCCTCTGTCGCCATCGTACAGATAACCCACACCCGCTGGACCCTGAGGTCCTTCTGGACCAGCAGGTCCTTCAGGTCCCGGTGCGCCTGCCATACCCTCGGGCCCCTGTATACCCGCGTCTCCCTGGGGGCCTTGGTCCCCGGCATCACCCTGAGGTCCCTGTGGCCCAGCTGGACCAACTTCGCCATCCTCCCCAGGCGGTCCTATGGGACCCTGTGCACCCACGGCGCCGATCGTCAGATCCAATCGACTGCTGCCAGCGGCGTTCGTCATCACCAGCGCATAGCTGCCGGGACTCGAGTCTTGCGGTAAATTGAATGCAAAAACAGTAGGTTGGATATCCGCCTGATAAACCGTGAGCGGATCAAGCTCCCCCAGTTGAATGTCGGCGTCTCCGCCTTCATTAAGAAATCGGCCAATAACAGTGACAACACCGTCCTGCTCCCATGCCTCACTGACTTTGGGTGGGTTGGCAGGGGGCGCCTCGATGGTTAGCGTCACCGTGGCGATCGCAAACTGACCATCTATATCTGTCAGCTGATAAACAAAGCTGTCGGTGCCGCTGACGAAGCCTTCGCTAGGGAGGTAGCTGAAAGCGCCCGTATTGGTGTCCAAGTCCAGAACGCCCATCCCTGGAAACGAGGACACCGAAAACGTATTGGCCCCATCACCGGGTGTGTCGTTGTCACCCACATTGCCGGTAATAGGGTCGCCAGCAATGCCGGAATACACGTCATCGACTGCCACGGGTAACAGGTCCATCGGGCCGCAATCGGGATCTTCACTGTCGATAAGACCATCGCCATCGTTGTCCTTGCCGTCAGAGCAGCGCTCTTTTGGGGCAGAGGCAGCTTCGAACGAAAATAGCAGAGTGAGCAGAAGACAAGAAAGAAAGGCGGAAAAACGCATAAAGCACTCCTCAAACCAGACCCCGCCCCATCCTCTCTCGGGTATCTGTTTATAAAGAAGTGCATCCGTGCACAACCACAGACTAACCCACGGTTACACCGCTTGCCATGTACAAAAGGGAAGGGGCCGATAATCGAGCAAGAGGCATATCAATCGCTACTCAAGCCCCTTCTTTTCTTCAAAATAAGCTTCTGGTGTACCTGGGAGGAACCCACTGTAATTACAGCAGGTGATTACCCCCTCCCCCCCTCTGATCTACCAGCGTGATGCTGAAAGGGCCGTGGGATTCTCAGCCAATGATAGAAATGATGATAGAAAATATGTCTAAAGGGGTGTAACCTACTGATTAATAGCTAGTATTTATCAGTGTTTTGGATAGTGTGTCTCTTCTCCTGGGCACCAATTATTCTGTGACCGCTCAGTCCCACGCCCCAACAAGACGCCTTGTTTTTTCAAGCCAGCTTTTCGAGTGGTGAGGCAGAACCAACCTGAGTGACAACAAACAACTCGCTCTATGACCCTCGGTTTGACCCTGGGCCAGAGGTTTACTCAGGACTCGCCAGAGAGGTCCCTGATTCGATGCGATTAGAATTTTAACCAGTAAAGCCTGACAATGGACTCACGGCGAATGTTGATCTTAATGGGGGCATGCTGGCGGTAGTCCGAAACCTTGGTCAAAAAAAAGCCCAGCGATTTGCTGGGCTATAGCGTTTCGGGACACTTTCCCGGAAGGGATTGTCCAGTTCTGGGTGTTACTGCAAAACCCAGCCAATGTCATCGAACAGCGCGGGTGTCAGGTCCAGGTTATTCGCCGCGTCTAATCCCGGTGTGATGGATGGCTCCATCAGCAGACTCGGGTTGGCCGAGGTATCGAAATGGGAGTTCGACGAACCGGGCTGGAAGGGGTTGGGCGCATAGAGTAGCACCTGTCCAGAGTCGTTGGTGCCGGCGAGCTTGTCTTTATCCCGAGTTAGCTTCAATTCAACCTTGCCTGCACCCTTGAGTTCGTTGCCTTGCTCTAGGGTAATACCGACAGCAGGTATGCTTACGTCCGGGCTGAATCCACCCATGGGCGCAGGCCCTTCAGGAAGGTTGTTGGCAACGATCACCCCTTTAGCACCAGCTGCCTGTGCATTCAGAGTCTTGGTAGTAAAGGCGCAGCCGCCCCGGTCAATAAGGGCAATCTTGCCAGATACATTGTTTACCAACGGCTCACAGGCCAATGTTGGGGAGTCAGATCCGTCATCAGCCAACACCACCTGGCCCGTGATACCGCCGTTCACTCGCAAATCTGGTCCGAAGCTGGCCTGCTGGACATCCAACTTCCCCTGCAAGGTCTTAGGGCGAAGTATCCGTATAGCAGGGCGCGGCCCCAGCACTGCAGGTGCGGCAGCCGTGACGTTTTCACCTGCCCAGGCCAGATCGCCACTGTCGACTTGGGCCGCTAGGCGTTCGGCCGGCGTCATTTCAGTGAACAGCTTACCGGTGCTGGTATCGAGCATGAACGTCGAGTAGATGTCGGGCAACCCAAAGAAAAATTCGCCCGTTTCAAAATCTACCAGCTCCAGGAAGCCCAAGCCGTGAGCGAGCTCGTGGGTCACTACCGCGAGAAAATCGATCTGGCCCGGGGCCTCGTTACCATCGAGACCGTAGTACCAGCTTGAATTTTCTAGGCAGCCCGGCGTGCCCAAATCGGAGTTGAAGAAGGCGACGGAATCGACCACGCCTGGTGCCAAATCCTCGCCGGCTAGGGAGTCGGCTGTTGCGCCCACGTACCACGTTTCAGCCACTTCGGCCCCGGGAAAGTTTGTAAATATGAATGTTGGTCCAGCACTTGCGAGTACGCCGCCAAAAGCGCTGCAGGGCTGGGGTTGGAACGACGCGGCGACAAAAACCGGTACGTCACTTGCCAGGGTGTCGCCCCATTTTTGCGCGCCGGCCTGGAAGGCGTTAAAGCGCTGTTCACCCACGGTGGTGCCCGGGTTGGTAGGGAGTGGGTCCACGGGGGTTGGATCGTTCAGACCCAAGCCAGGCGGGTCGATCGGAATCAGAACCACATCAGCAGCCTGGGTGACTGCAGCAAAAAGGCTGGCGGCGAGACAAATGCCGGTGCGCTTAAGGAAATTTTGTACGTACATCATTTAGCGCTCCTCCCGGTTGCCTGCAGATGGATTGTTGACAAAAGCCTCGGCTCCAGCAGCACTACCGGCGTGCCCGTAGGACAGTGTGCCGTCCGGGTTCTGCCGAACCACCAGCATTTTCATGGATTCCAAACCCATCCGGGCACTCGTCATGCCATTCTCGTGGGTGGTTACAGTCGACTCCGCCGAGGGGTAACCCAGAGCCGCCCCCAGTGCCTCGTTGCTGGCTTTAAAAGCTGTCGAGCTGTCTTCCTCAATAACCTGGGCGTTTAACGAACCCGATAGGAGGCAGGCGGCAGCAACGGCCGCACTACCCAGCATGGGTTTTATCCTGTTACTCATAAAAAAACTCCTTGTAACGTTGATACCCCGCTCCCAAAGAGCGGGAGGCTATATGTGTAAAGCTGTATAAATTTGTTTAGTTGCGTGGTTAAATGTGACACAGATCACATAATAAGAAGAGTCGATATTGGTCCAGAAGATTGCTGGTCCCATAGACGCAAATGGGACCCTTTTCCCCCTCGGAGCGCTAACGGTGGTTGCTCAATCGCCTCTGGCAGAGTCAGCCTGTCCGGCGGCGGATTCGGGGGGATGAATTTTGCGGCTGTTCTCTATTGTGAAGAAAACAGACCGCCCACGGCGGTCTGCAGTGAACGGTGGAAGTTAATTTATGGAGTTGAGTCTTCCTTGTATCTGCAAGTCAGGATTGCCCGCCCACTTTCGGATATTTGGAGTCTAGAATCCTCAGTGAGGATAAATCCTCCACCCGCAACTGCAATGCCGCAAAGCAAGTCTGTCCTAGTCGACTGACCCTCATCGTATCCTGGAATCTTGGCCTTGCACTGCAGTTTTACATTTCCAACAGCGCTATTCGTTGACACTGTCAATGTGTCCTCTGTCAGAACATAAGCCCCACTTGGTGTGGAGAACCCGCAGGCACCCTCTTTAATCACCGCAGCGGGTTCGGCCACCGCAATTCCCGAAACCAGCAGTGTAGAAAGTGAAACCGTCTTAAGTAATTTCATAGATCTTCCCTTATCTGTTTTAGCTGAATAAAGCTCAAAGGCACGGCGCTTGCTGCGAAGCCCATAAGACTTCTAAGCGCTTTACAACGAACCTTGAGCCGACAAAAGTGTGACTCATGTCACTCTTTCTTAACGCAAGGTTTCATTTATCTAGCAGCGCGTAAATAACCCTTTGGGGTAGGTCAGGGATAAAAACGCCACCCTGCGACCACTCAAAAGCTACAGTTGCAGTGCGTGCCCTTTGACTGTGGGGAAATTACCGGTGATCTCAAGCCTACCGCCCGCTTCAGATCACCCAGCAACAACCACGGCTTAAGACTCCTCTTTTTTCAAAATCGGCTTCTGGTCTGTGGGCGGATCCAACTGTCACTACAGCAGGTGAATCCCCCCACACCTAAGTTCAGAGGGGGCACGACAAAAAGTGACCACAAATTAGCGTTTAGGTCTGATTTAGCTCTAAAAAAGTGTTTGTATACATAGGGTTTAAGCGGTTTACATATAACGCCTTGTGCTTCCCCTGGGCACCAATATCCCCTGCAAACACTGGATTTCCAACAATGGCGAGAGCTACATTTTCCATCTGAGCGACTTCACTTCATTACACAGGGCTCGTGGCCACTCCGCTCGCATCCAGTAGTCGACCTAACTGTCTAGGGCAAAATCAGCCCTGCGGCTGCACAATCGGTACGCAAAGGGTCAACTCCGCGCCGTCAGGCACCTCTCTCGCCGACAACTGCCCCCCCATCGACGTGACAATGCCATAACTCACAGACAAACCCAGACCCATGCCCTCATCGGGGCCCTTGGTGGTAAAAAACGGATCGAAAATATGGGCGAGGGTATCCGGCTGAAATCCGCCACAATCATCAGAAACCACCAGCATCCAGTGGGAATCCTCTACGCTCGAGGTGATGCCTACGCGGCATTCGGAGCCCGACTTATTCTGCCGCGCGGCGTCTGCTGAGTTCTTGATCAGGTGCCGCACCACCGTCTTCAGTTGTTGGCTATTTCCCTGAAGCATGATGTTGCTGATCTCCGGACCCTGCGTGAAGTCAATGATCAGGCTGTCGGGATGCTCTTGGGTCCAATCACTGATCGCTGCCTCGACACTGCCGGCGGGATCAAAGGACTGCTCGTCTGTCGACAGGCTACCGCCATAGGTCTTCATGAAGTCAATCAACTCGGAAATTCTGTGCAAACTCCCGTCAACGTTATGAAGCTTCTCCTGAACCCTGGGGGTCTCGCTAATCGGGTCTTTAAGCGTGTTCTTCACATTCGCAAGGGACAGTTTTATGGCTTGCAAGGGTTGGTTGATTTCATGAGCCATTCCCGTGGTCAGTTGACCCAACGTGCTCATTCTCTGGGCCTGCAGCAGTTCTCGCTCTGCCGCTCTCAGTGAACTGATATCCGACAAAATCAACCAACGCCCATCACTGGCCCCTTTCATATTTTGTCGGGGTGACTGACTGGCCAATAGATCAAGGCGCTGGCCGGCACCCTGAACCGTGACCGGCGTAATGTCACCCTGTCCGTCCATGGCGGCATCGAGCTGGTCTAGTAAGCCGGGAGCCTGCGCGAGCAACGTTTCACCCAGCGTGTTGATATAGGCCACCTCGCCATCTGCAGCCTGCGCGATGAATCCCAATCGGGCTTTATCAAGAAGACCCTCATAGTTGGCATTCAGTG
>JAKMEU010000011.1 GCA_022425845.1 Luminiphilus sp.
ATCGCGGGTTGTTGCAATCGGGTCAGACACCCCGAAGGTTGTGCCACCAGGCGCGCCGGATTGACCTGATGGCTTTCGATCCATAAACGTACTTCGGGATCCAGGGGCTGGCTCGGAAACGGGCGCGCCAGCACGGCGATATGGGCAAAGTGAAGCAAGTGTCGCCATTCGTGCCACCGGTGCAAATTAACCAGAGCATCTTCGCCCATAATGAAAACAAGCGGCCGCCCAGGACCCAGCTCGGCGCGCAGTTCACGCAGCGTATCCACGGTGTAGGACAGACCCGGCCGCCTCAGCTCGCGCCTGTCAACTTCGAGACCAGCGATACCCTCCACCGCAAGCTCGAGCATGCGCGAGCGGTGTTCCGCATCGACCCCGGGAGTCGCTTTGAGGGGTGGCATGGAAGCGGGCAGCATTCGGACAGCGTCCAGGCCCAAGCGGTCGCGGCAATCCAGCGCACCCCGCAAATGGCCAACATGGACCGGATTGAACGTGCCCCCCAGCACGCCCAGCGCACCACCGATCACTGGCGCACGTGCCCATCACCAAAGACGACGTATTTACTTGAGGTCAGTCCTTCCAAACCCACCGGGCCACGGGCATGCAACTTATCAGTGGAAATACCAATCTCTGCGCCCAAACCATACTCAAATCCGTCGGCAAAGCGAGTGGACGCATTGATCATTACAGAGCTGGAGTCGACCTCCCTTAAAAACCGCATGGCCGTCGGATGGTGCTCGGTAACAATACTCTCCGTGTGACCGGAGCTGTATTGCGCGATATGGGCCATCGCGCCCTCCAAACCGTCGACCACGCGGATCGCCAAAATCGGTGCCAGATACTCCGTTTGCCAATCGGCCTCGGTCGCGGCGACCGACACGTCAGGGCTGGCGGCACAGGCCCGGGCACAACCCCTTAATTCTACCCCCGCCTGCGCCAACTCCCGGGCGATGGCCGGCAGTTGCTCGATAGCATCCTGATCCACCAGCAGTGTTTCCAGCGTGTTACAGGTACCGTAGCGCTGGGTTTTGGCATTCATAACGATGGACAGGGCTTTCTCCGGGCAGGCCGCCCCATGGACGAAGACGTGGCAGATTCCATCCAGATGCTTGAGCACCGGGACAGTGGCCGCCCCCGCAATACGCTCAATCAGGCCTTTGCCCCCTCGAGGAATAATCATATCCACGCTTTCATTCAGCGTGACCAGGGCATCGACAACGGCGCGATCCGTGGTGTCTACCACCTGCACGCTGGCCGCCGGCAGGCCGGCGGCTGACAAGCCTGCGGCGAGGCAGCGCCCCAAGGCAAGATTCGAGCTAATGGCCTCAGAGCCGCCACGAAGGATAGCCGCGTTGCCCGACTTCAGACACAGGCTGGCCGCCTCGATGGTGACGTTGGGGCGGGATTCGTAAACGATGCCGATGACACCCAGAGGCACACGCATCCTGCCCACGCGAATACCCGAGTTCATGGTCTTCACGTCACTGATCGCACCCACGGGATCGGGAAGGGCAGCAACCTGCTCAAGGCTGGCCAGCATGGCGTCGATGCGCGCAGTATCCAGGACCAGACGATCGAGCAGCGCTTCTGAAAGTCCGCTGGACTGACCCCGTGATACATCCTCTGCATTGGCAGCGAGTAGCGCCTGCTGCTCTGCTGCGATGGCGTCCCGGACGGCAAGCAAGGCGCGGTTTCGGGAGGCCACTTCGCTGGCCGCTACAACCCGGGATGCACTCCGAGCCTCGCGACCCCATTCCATGACCTTGTTTTTAATCGACACGGTAATTCCTTTGTTCTCCAGCGCGCCATTATACGACGAGGCCGCACCCAGATACGATGATGGACCCTCTATATCTCAGGCATTCTCAGTCGCAGCTGCAAATGCAGTTGACAATGATTCGCAATTGCGTATTCTAGTGCCATGTTTGTATGTTTATGCAATGGCATCACCGATTCCTCGATCCGGCGCGAGCTGCAAGCGGGTGCACGGTCTTTCTCTGACGTGCAGCAACGCCTCGGCGTCGCAAGCCAGTGCGGGAGCTGCGAATTGCAGGCCCGAGCCATCATAAACGAGCACCGGGCACTCGACGCCGCGCACTTCTATGACGCTGCGCCCGCCACCGGGGTCGTGGCCGCAGTGGCCTGATCAACGCGTCTGCTAATCATTCTGATTAGCATTAAAAAGTCTATTTAAAACAACAGCTTAAAGGCATATTTTGGTGGTCAGCCGGCCCCGTCTTCGCTATCATGTCGCCTCACACACCTTAAGGGCAGCAGCATGAAAGGCGACTCCAAAGTCATCGAACACCTCAACAAAATCCTCTACAACGAACTGGTGGCGATCAACCAGTATTTCCTGCACAGCAAAATGTACAAGGACTGGGGTCTGACCGAGCTCGCCGCGCACGAGTATCACGAATCCATTGACGAAATGAAGCACGCCGACGATCTGGTGGAGCGCATTCTGTTCCTCGAGGGATTGCCCAACCTGCAGGACCTGGGCAAATTAATGATCGGCGAAAACCCACGGGAAATGCTGGAATGCGACCTAAAGCTCGAGCATGTGGCCCATGCAGATCTCAAGGCGGCCGTCGCCTACTGTGAGGAAGTGCGTGATTATGTTTCCAGAGACCTCGTACAGAGCATCCTCGATGCTGAGGAAGAGCACATTGACTGGCTGGAGACCCAGCTGTCACTGATGGACCGCGTGGGGGAGCAAAACTATCTCCAAACGGCCATGCATACAGTGAAGCCTACCGAGGGCTGAACACGTCGGGCGCTTCCTGTTCCGGGTCATGGCTGTCCAGGTATTGGCCCGCGGCCACTCCGGGTACCCGGGCGCCTTCAGCCACCGTGATCACCCCATTGACGATGACCCAGCCCATGCCCTGGGGGGACTCCCAGGGCGCCCCATAGTCTGCGCCGGCAGCAATTGACTCCGGATCGAACACCACAAGATCGGCATCCGCGCCAAGCTGCACCCTGCCCTTACGCCTGAACCGCGGTGCAAAGGGCTCCAGCCACTGGGCCTGCTTCAGACTGACGCGTGACAGCGCATCTGCCAGCCCCAAAATTTCCTGCTCACGCACGTAGCGACCCAACAGCCTGGAAAAGCTGCCGGAAATGTTGGGGTTGGTCATTTGGGCCACATCGAAGGCCGGCAGTGCATCTGTTGACACCATCATATCGGGCCACCGCAGCGCAGTGTGCAGCCAGGGCTCCTTGACGTAGTGGTGGTTGACCATGCCCGCTGGTTCGTCACGGGCGTAGTCTCGCCAACTCTGTTCAGTGAGCCATTCCCCAGTGGCTACCCACTGCACGTCACCGTAATCGATATCGAAAATAGCGCGCCAATCGCGCTTTCTGAACACGTCAGCAGCAATGCTGGTGCCCCCGGCAAGGTAGCTCAGTGTCTCGGTGGCAACATCAACCCCCCGCGCCCTGGCCGCATCAATCCGGCGCAACCAATCGCCGATACCGCCCATGGCATTGTGGGTAATGTGGCAAATAAAAACGCGGGTTCCAAAACGCTCAGCGAGGCCCAAGGCCTCGTCAAGCCCCGCAGGATCACCGGGTAGATTACGGCGAACGTGCACAAAAACCGGGACCTCGCGCTGCGCAGCAAGGGCAAAGATCATGGCCAACTCCTCGTCGCTGACCGCATCTCTCATGTAATCGAGAAGCAGCCCAATACCCAGGCCACCCTCATTCAGACCTTGCTCCATCCTGCCGCGAATGGCCTCAATTTCAGCGGCCGATGCCACCTGGGTGAAGGCGGCAGACGCCATGCTGCCCTGCTCCCCACGATAAAAAAAGTAGGGCAGCGCACGCCCCTCAAGCACCTGTATTCGGGCGGCGTAGTGTCCAACCGATGCCCCATAGTTGATGACCGGGTTCTCTGCAACGGTATCCCCCGCCGCCGCTGCAGGCAGGGCCCCTGCCTCCATCTCCAGCTGGGTTGTCACCCCGTCCAGAACATTACGATGCTGTCCTAGGGGGGTCAGGGAGTGGCTGTGGATATCGATGAAGCCCGGTGCCACAACCTGTCCTGCTGCATCAATAACCTTTGCACCCGCCAGGGGCTCAAAGGCGATTTCGGCCACGCGCCCCGCGCTGATGCCAATATGACGCACCCCATCCAGTCCCGTTTCGGGATCAATGACACGGCCGTTGTTGATAACCAGCGAATAAGCAACCCGCTCCCCCTCCGCTCCGCTTGCCGGGCAGAAGGAGAAAACCAGTAAAAAAAAGACGGCGCAGCGACCCACAGTAGCGCGCCGGGGGTGCATCAGCTGTCAGCACCGCCGGAGTGGACTGGCCGCAGGTTCATGCCGCGTCGCCGCTCCCCGCCTTGATGATTTCAGCCAGCTCTCCAGAGGCCTCCATCTCGGCGATGATGTCGCATCCGCCAATCAGCTCACCATCCACCCAAAGTTGTGGGAACGTCGGCCAGTTGGCGTAGATCGGAAGATTACTGCGGATTTCGGGGTTGGACAGGATATCCACATAGGCAAAACGCTCCCCAACGCTGGCCAGTGCCTGCACCGCTCGGGCTGAGAACCCGCACTGGGGCTGATTGGGAGACCCCTTCATATACAACAACACGCGGTTGTTGGTGATCTGGTCCTTGATGGTTTCCATAATGTCCATAGCGCTGTCCCCAATGCCGTTCCAAGCCACATCAGCATGGCACGAAGTTGATAAAAGTCCGGCAGTATAGCGCCGGAAACGCCGCGATACATGCCTCACCACAGCTTGTTTAATCCGGTGCCTTCGCAGGTTATGCTTGCGCGCTTCATCTCACCACCGGTTTTCCTACTATGTCGGCCATTATGCCCACCTATAAGCGTTTGCCTGTCGCCTTCGTTCGCGGTCGTGGTGCCATGCTCTGGGATGCGCAGGGCCGGGCCTATCTGGATGGGCTGTCCGGTATTGCCGTGACTAACCTGGGCCACTGCCATCCCCGGGTTACACAGGCCATCAAAGAGCAGGCCGGGGAATTGGCTCACACCTCCAACCTGTTCCGGATTCCCGGCCAGGAGCAGTTGGGTGCCGAGCTGACCTCGGCTACCGGCATGGATGCGGTGTTTTTCTGTAATTCCGGGGCCGAGGCCAACGAGGTAGCCATCAAATTGGCGCGCCGGCTGGGTCACAATCGGGGTCTGCAGCATCCCACTATCGTTGTTCTGGAAGGCGCATTCCATGGTCGTACGCTGGGCGCCCTGGCGGCGACCTCAGGCGAGAAAATGCGCACACCCTTCGAACCCATGGTTCCGGGTTTTGTTCGCGTGCCCCGGGATGACCTGCAGGCGATCAGCGAACTCACCGCCAACAGCAATATTGTGGCGGTCCTTGTGGAACCCGTTCAGGGCGAGGGCGGTGTTCGCCCTCTTGACCCCGCTTACCTGCTAGGGCTGCGGGCCGCGTGCCATGAACAGGGGTGGCTGCTAATGTTCGACGAGGTGCAAACCGGTAACGGCCGCTGCGGCGCAATGTACGCTTTCCAGCGCCTGAACGTGGTACCCGATGTCCTGATAACCGCCAAGGGTTTGGGTAATGGCTATCCCATCGGGGCGTGCATGGCCCGCGGCGAAGCCGCGCGCGCGCTCGGCGCAGGAGATCATGGCACAACCTTTGGCGGTAGCCCCCTGGCGTGTGCGGTCGGTAGTGCCGTTGTCAACACCCTTGCCGATCCCGAGTTGCTCGGCCGTGCGGATGTGCTCAGGGAGCGACTGCTGGCATCATTCAATCATCACCTGACGCGCCCTGAATCCCTAGCAGACATTCGGGGTCTGGGGCTGATGATAGGCATTGAAGTCACGGTACCCGCCGACGGGCTGGTAGCGAGGGCGTTGGATCAGGGTGCTGTTATCAACGTCACGGCGGGCAACACGATCCGATTGCTACCGCCCCTTGTGATGTCCGACGACGAGGCAGATCGCCTGGGCCGGACCGTAGCTCAAATTGTCAATCAGGCGGCGGAGGAGCAACCATGAGCAGCCCCAGGCACTTTCTGACACTGGCCAATCTAACCAGCGATGAACTCCGTGGCATTATTGATCGGGCCATCGAGTTAAAAAAGCTGCAGCGCGAGGGAGTGGCCCATGCCCGCTATCCGGGCAAAGTCATGGCCATGCTGTTTTCGAAGGCATCCACGCGAACGCGCGTGTCCTTTGAAGTGGGCATGCGCCAGTTGGGGGGCAGTGCTCTGTTTCTGTCGTCTGCGGATACCCAGTTGGGTCGGGGCGAACCCATAGAAGATACCGCGCGGGTGCTGTCATCGATGGTGGACCTGGTCATGATCCGCACCCACGAGCACGCGAGCGTGGAACGCTTTGCCGACGTCGCTTCAGTTCCGGTCATCAACGGCCTCACGGATGACTTCCACCCCTGCCAGTTGCTCGCTGATATGCAAACCTGGTTTGAACACCGGGGTGATATACGCGGCCGTCGAGTCTGCTGGCTGGGCGACGGCAACAACATGTGCAACTCCTACATCAACGCGGCCCGACTGCTGGACTTTGAGCTCGTAGTGGCCTGCCCGGCGGGGTACGAACCCGATGCCCACCTTGTTGCGGCCAACCGTGATCGGGTCAGCATCGAGGCCCGGCCGGAAGTGGCGGTCAGGGGGGCAGACCTGCTGATAACCGATGTCTGGGCATCGATGGGTCAGGAAGAGGAACAGCAGGCCCGCAGCCGGGCAATGGCACCCTATCAGCTCAATCACGATCTCCTGGCGGGGGCCGCGGCTGACGCTCTTTACATGCACTGCCTGCCGGCCCATCGGGGCGAGGAGATTTCGGGAGAGCTGATGGACGCATCGGATACGGTGATTTGGGATGAAGCCGAGAATCGCCTGCACGCGCAAAAGGCGCTCATCGAATTTTTATTGGACTGACACCGCAAAGACAGTCGCGACAGCCCAATCCCCCAGATAATGTGGGCAGCCATTTGCTGAACGCGACCAGCGTCGCAAAATTGCCGATCTCGGCCGGCGACCTCAAACATGTGCCTGTTTATCGCTTATCGAGCATTCTTGCCCCGCCCCAAGTAAGCGGGCGCTAACACCGCACCCTTTACACAGGTTTTGCACAGGTGTTCCCACCCTTTACGCTCTTGCATTGGGGCCAATACCCACCTATCTTGGGGTCTCCCTCAGACACTACCCCCATATATTGGGTTATAGTGCGGGGCTGGGGTACCAGCGGGTACCCATAAAAAAAGGCACAACCGAAGGGTGAGGCAGACCTGCCAGCCACGGTATTTTTTATTCCCAAGAGGCCAAAATAAGATGCAGACAGGCACAGAGACCGGAACGTCAACAGCGACAGCCGCACCCTCACCCGCGGCGGACTCACAGGGCAGCCCTTCGGGACGCCTGCAAGCGACGGCACCGGGGCAGTTACGTGTCATCAAACGAAACGGCACCGTCACCACGTTTGAAGACAGTAAAATTTCAGTCGCCATCACCAAAGCCTTTCTCGCTGTGGAAGGCGGTACTGCGGCGGCGAGCAGTCGCATCCATGAAACCGTGGCGAAGCTCACTGAACAGGTGGTAGGCACGTTCAAGCGACGCATGCCCTCTGGCGGGACGCTGCACATAGAAGACATCCAGGATCAGGTAGAACTCGCCCTGATGCGGGCCGGGGAGCACAAGATTGCGCGGGACTATGTCATTTACCGCGATCAGCGCGCTCGGGAGAGAGCGGCTAAAGCGGCGCTGTCACCCGAATCTCAGGCCGCTGCCAGTGGCATCAACGTCGTTCATCCCGACGGCAGCCGGCAGCCCCTCGATATAGAGCGGGTCAGGACCATTGTGTCCGAGGCTTGTGCCAACCTCGACGATGTGAGCGAGTCCGCCATTATCGACGAGGCGCTGCGCAACCTGTACGACGGCGTGTCTGCCGAGGAAGTCAGTACCGCTCTCGTGATCACGGCGCGCACCCTGATTGAACAGGACCCGAACTACAGCTACGTGGCCGCTCGCCTGTTGCTGGACAATCTGCGCTCCGAGGCGCTCTCCTACCTTGGCGTGGCGGACAGTGCCACGCAGCAGGATATGCAAAGCCGGTACAGTGAAGCACTCACCGCTTTCATCAACCGGGGAGTCGAACTCGAATTACTGTCCCCCGAACTGCAGGAATTTGACCTTGAGGCACTGGGCAAGGCCCTGCTACCGGAGCGGGATTTGCAGTTCAGTTATCTCGGCCTGCAGACACTCTATGACCGCTACTTCATTCATGCCGATGAAACCCGCATTGAGCTTCCCCAGGTGTTCTTTATGCGCGTCGCCATGGGCCTGTCGATTCGCGAAGACGACCGCAATGCCCGGGCCGTCGAGTTTTACCAACTCCTGTCGTCCTTCGATTACATGAGCTCGACCCCCACCCTGTTCAATTCCGGCACCCTGCGCTCGCAGCTGTCCTCCTGCTACCTGACCACGGTCCCGGATGATCTATTCGGTATTTATGGCGCGATTCAGGATAACGCGATGCTCTCCAAATTCGCTGGCGGGCTGGGTAATGACTGGACGCCGGTCCGGGCCCTTGGCTCGTACATCAAGGGTACCAATGGTAAGAGCCAGGGTATCGTCCCATTCCTTAAAGTCGTCAACGACACCGCCGTCGCGGTTAATCAGGGCGGCAAGCGCAAAGGCGCCGTCTGCGCCTACCTCGAAACCTGGCACCTCGATATTGAGGAGTTTCTGGAGTTGCGCAAGAACACCGGGGACGATCGCCGCCGCACCCACGACATGAACACAGCGAACTGGATTCCCGACCTGTTCATGAAGCGCGTGTTTGAAGATGAAGACTGGACGCTGTTTTCACCCAACGAGGTGCCGGACCTGCATGACCTCTACGGGCGGGCTTTCGAAACACGCTACGCCGAGTACGAAGCACTCGCCGCCAAAGGCGATATCCGCGTCCATAAGACCATCAAGGCGCAGGCACTCTGGCGCAAAATGCTGGGCATGATCTTCGAAACCGGCCATCCCTGGATGACCTTCAAAGATCCCTGCAACCTGCGATCGCCCCAGCAGCATGTCGGCGTGGTTCACTCATCCAACCTGTGTACTGAAATCACACTGAATACCAGCGCCGATGAGATCGCCGTCTGTAACCTGGGATCGGTCAACCTTCCCCAGCACATCGAAAATGGGCAACTCAACCTCGATAAATTGCGTAATACCGTTCGCACGGCAATCCGCATGCTCGACAATGTCATTGACATCAACTACTACTCGGTACCGCAGGCGGAGCAATCCAACATGCGCCACCGACCCATCGGCCTGGGTGTCATGGGCTTCCAGGACGCGCTCTACAAAATAGACGTGTCGTATGCCTCTGAAGGCGCCGTAAGCTTTGCCGATCGCTCCATGGAAGCCGTTAGCTACTTCGCCATTGAGGCGTCGAGTGAACTGGCTACCGAGCGCGGTTGCTACTCCAGCTACGAGGGGTCACTGTGGAGCCAGGGCATTTTCCCCCTCGACTCCCTCGACAGGCTGATCGAAGAGCGCGGTGAAGCCTACATCGAGGTCAACAGGGACATGACCCTGGATTGGCCGGGGCTCAAGGCCCGCGTCGCCGAGCAGGGCATGCGTAATTCCAACTGCATGGCCATTGCGCCCACGGCAACGATCGCCAACATTACGGGTGTGTCGCAATCGATTGAGCCGACCTACCAGAACCTGTACGTAAAATCGAATCTATCGGGCGAGTTTACCGTTGTGAATCCATACCTCGTGCAGGATCTCAAGGCGCAAGGGTTGTGGGACAAGGTTATGGTCAACGACCTGAAATATTTTGACGGTTCGGCGCAATCCATAGATCGCATTCCCGATGACCTGAAAGCCAAGTACGCAACCGCCTTTGAGGTCGAACCACGTTGGTTGGTCGACAGCGCCAGCCGCCGTCAGAAATGGATCGACCAGGCACAGTCGCTCAATCTGTATATCAATAACGCCAGTGGCAAGAAACTGGACGTCACCTACCGCATGGCGTGGTACAGCGGCCTCAAAACCACTTACTACCTGCGCAGTCTGGCGGCCACGGGCACGGAGAAATCCACAGTGGAGTCTGGAAAGCTCAACGCCGTGTCATCAGGCGGCGGAGAAACCGCTGCGGCTGCACCCCAGCCCGCCCCGGTACCACAAGCCTGCTCTCTGGACGACCCAGATTGTGAAGCCTGTCAGTAACAGAAAACCACGTTGAACTGAGGAGAATCTACGATGCTCAGCTGGGAAGAATACAACACGGAAGAAGCGATAGCCCCTGCAACGCCGAAAGCGCAGCCCGAGGTGGTTGCCGAAACCGTCGCCGCGTTAGCCGAGGAGGCAAAAGCGCCACCAAGCCCCGATCTCAATGAGGGCGTAGCAGCCGACGCAGAAGCCGCCGCCATCATGGCGGAGAATGTCGACAAGGCAAAATCAGCCATCGAGCAAATTGACGTGGCCCCGGGTCTCGAAGAACTCGAGATGGGTGCCGCGCGGGTCAGCGTTGACGAAAAAGCGATGATCAACTGCAGGGCAGACCTGAACCAGTTGGTACCTTTCAAATATGACTGGGCCTGGCAGAAATATATCGATGGCTGCGCCAATCACTGGATGCCTCAGGAAATCAACATGACCGCCGATGTGGCCACCTGGAAAAATCCAGAGGGCTTGTCTGACGACGAGCGACGCATCGTCATGCGTTCGCTGGGCTACTTCTCTACTGCAGATTCGCTGGTGGCCAATAACCTGGTACTGGCTATCTATCGGCTGATCACCAACCCAGAGTGTCGCCAATACCTGCTGAGGCAGGCCTTTGAGGAAGCGATTCACACTCATGCCTATCAATACTGTATTGAGTCACTGGGCATGGACGAGGGCGAAGTGTTCAATATGTACCGCGAGGTCCCTTCCGTGGCAGCCAAGGCCACCTGGAGCCTCAGCCACACCCACAGCCTCTCAGATCCCAATTTCCGTACTGGCACGCTGGAAACGGACCAGGAATTGCTGCGCAATCTCATCGGATTTTACTGTGTCACCGAAGGAATCTTCTTCTACTGCGGTTTCACCCAGATTCTTTCCATGGGGCGCCGTAACAAAATGACCGGTGTTGCCGAGCAGTTCCAGTACATTCTTCGGGACGAATCGATGCACCTCAACTTCGGCATTGACGTGATCAACCAGATCAAACTGGAAAATCCCCAGCTCTGGACCAGCGAATTTCAGCAGGAGGTCATCCAGATGATCCTCGAGGGAACCGCGCTGGAAATTGCCTACGCCAAGGACACCATGCCACGCGGTGTTCTGGGTATGAACGCCGCCATGATGGAGGAGTATCTACAATTCATCTGCAATCGCAGATTGAACCAGGTAGGGCTTCCCGAGCAGTTTCCGGGGGCTCAGAATCCGTTCCCCTGGATGTCAGAGATCATGGACCTCCGAAAAGAAAAGAACTTCTTTGAGACGCGGGTTATCGAGTATCAGACAGGCGGCGCACTGACCTGGGACTAACCCCCCGCACCGGCCGGTTCTTTGTGGCCAGGCAGGGCCTTACCCCTTGCCTGGTCCCGGACGACACCACGCGGCTCCCCAGTACCTTCGGGTAACGGGGAGACTAACCTCACAACAGCTCCCGACATCCCATTCTATATCCCGCCATAGCGAGCAGCCGCCGGGCCAGTGTCGACCGGGCCGAGCCTTGCCATGGCACGGCAGGCCACTCCCCAGCAACCAACAGCACAGCCGTCGGCGCCGCCCAGCCCAACGCTCAGGAACGATTGGGCAGTTCGAAACTGAATCGTGGCAGGGAGTCGAGGATGGCTCGACCGTAGCGGCGGGTCAGCAGACGACGATCGAGCAGCGTGATGCGCCCCCGATCTTCCTCGGTGCGCAGCAGGCGGCCACTGGCCTGGACCAGCCGCAGCGCGGCGTCCGGCACACTGATTTCCATAAAGGCATTTCGGCCCAACTGTTCAAGTAGTTCGGCATGGGCCGCCTCACGGGGATTATCGGGGACGGAAAACGGGAGTTTGGCGATGACCACATGGTCGCAGTAGCTGCCCGGCAAATCGATGCCCTCCGCGAAACTGGCC
>JAKMEU010000002.1 GCA_022425845.1 Luminiphilus sp.
ATGGTACTGAGGCCAAAGAATCCCCAGATAAACATCGCACCGTAATAGCCCGGGAATGTGGCGAGGTACAGGCCACCGCAGGCTGTGAGCCAGAGCGATCCCGCCAGTAATTTTCTTGCGGGGTAACGGTCAGCCAGCGGCCCGCCCAGCGCATAGGCTGCCATCGCGACAACGCCGTAGGCGGCCTGCGCGACACCGAGTTCCGTGGCGGACAGGCCGAAGACCTCCAGCACGGTGGGCCGAAAAAAGCGGGTGACATGGTAGGGGAGGGTGAAAATCGCTTCCCCCGCCACTATCAGCGATACCATGATGGTCCAGCGTTGCAGGGTGTTGAGTGGCATCGGAAATTCGACTCCCGGGTTGTAGGGTTTGTGCGCCGGATGAACTGAAGTTCTGGAAGAAAGCTGTGGACGACAATTCAAGTATAACCGCGATGGCCTGTGGCCTCGGCTTGCGGTCAGGTGATATTCCTCTTACGCTCGGCGTTGCCTCAGCAACCCAAAGAAGAACGGAACCATGGCAACAGATCTTCTCATGACAGAAGGCGATGGTGCGGTGCAGTGGATTACCCTTTCCCAGGGTAACAAGCGCAATCCCATGTCTTCCCAACTGATCCATACCCTGACAGCAGCCCTCGATGAGTCGTATCGGGATGACACAATCCGAGTCATTGTGCTGGCGGCGGAGGGGCCCGTATTCAGTGCGGGGCACGACCTGAAGGAACTGCACCCGCGAGAGGGTGAGGGCAGTGATGAGCTGCGTGCGCGTGTAGAGGGCATTCTGGTGAGTTGTTCCACTCTGATGCAGGGCATCGTACAAGCCCCCAAGCCCGTGATTGCCTGCGTCCAGGGTACGGCGACAGCAGCGGGCTGCCAGCTGGTATCCGCTTGTGATCTGGCCATCGCGGCCAGCGATGCAAAGTTCTGTACGCCCGGTGTGAACGTGGGTGCTTTCTGCACGACGCCGCTTGTGGGTATCGGTAGGAACCTCTCCCGAAAGCACGCCATGGAAATGGCCCTGACAGGAGACATGTTTTCTGCCGAGGAGGCCATCAAGTTCGGCTTGATCAATCGTCATGTGCCCGGAGAGGCGCTGAGGGCAGAGACTTCGGCCCTGGCACAAAAAATTGCGTCGCGGTCTGCGGAAAGTATACGTGGCGGCAAAGCCGCGTTTTATCGGCAGGTAGAAATGCCTTTGAATGAGGCCTTTGCTTACGCCAATCAGGTCATGCTTGATGGTGTCACGGGGGCTGCTGATGCCGCGGAAGGCCGGCAGGCATTTATTGAAAAGCGTGAGCCCGTCTGGAACAACAAGTGAATGCTGCACCTTGGCAGAATAAGATGCCGGCAGTGTCCTGAAATCAGAGCCGCCCTGAACCTGAGGTGGCAGGGGGTTCAGTTCCCGTCAGGGAGAGTGGTCATTGGGTGTCTTGATGCCCGTCCTGAGCAGCATCTTCTGACAATCGAAGCAGCAGAATAGCTGCCCGTTTTATGGCCAGGGCCATGGAGTCAAGTTCCAGCGTCTCACTGGGCGTATGCCCCCCTTTGCCCAGTGCCCCGAGTCCGGCAAGCGCATCGGTATAGGGTGCGACAAATGCAATATCGGCGGCCCCGCGTTTTAGGGGATCCCATATTTTCATCGGACCGCGCCCCAAATCCTGATTGACCCGGGAAAGTGTCGCTGCAAGTGCACGGTTACCTTCTGTGGGCGCCATGGGGGGGTAGCTGTCGTCAAATATGATATGGGCGTCGGTATGGGGTAGGTGGTTCTCGACCACGGCCTCCATCTGGGCCTTGGCGGTTTCGAGCTGCGTGATGGACAGGGCCCTGATGCCCCCGTGAACCGTTGCCTGATTGGGTACCACATTGGTTTTGCCAAACGTCGTCCCTCGGTTTTGCGCCGGGTCGTAGGTGATGCTGGTGCCCCCCTGTATCGTGCCGGCATTGAAGGTCAGCCCGTACTCACCCCGCACCTCGCGATAAAAGGTGTCAAGAATACGGGCCGCCTCGTTGATGGCGCCGGCGCCCACTGCGTCACTGAAGATGGCAGATGAGTGCGCTTGTTTGCCGCTGGTCTCCAGCAGCCAGCTACTTGAGCTGCGTCGGGCGATGGTCGCCCAGTCGGACCCTTCGGTCGTAATGGCGCCTTCAAAGCCCAGGGCTATGTCTGCCCATTGGCCAGCTGCGATAAGATCCCGGCGCGCAATCGCGAGGGGTCGTCCGGGTTTTTCTTCATCGCCGGTATAGGCGACCGTGACTGCCAGGTTTTCCAGGGCGCCAACGTGGGCGAGTGCTTTCAGTGCATAAATGATCACCACGTTGCCGGATTTCATATCGCTGATACCGGGGCCCTCGCCGATGTTGCCTTGACGACTAAAGGCCTGAAAACTGTCGTCAGCCTCAAAAACCGTATCGAGGTGACCTATGAGCAGGAAGCGTTTTCCCGGCGCATCGCGCCGTGCGAAAAGA
>JAKMEU010000048.1 GCA_022425845.1 Luminiphilus sp.
GGGTAAGGCGCAGGCGGGTGTGGCAGTTTCCCAGGACCACAGCCTCGTTTTGGTCAATCGATCCGCCACGTCCAGCGAGGCTGTTCTCGGGCTGGCTGATGCCATCCGCCGTTCGGTGCGCGATGCCTTTGGTCTGGAACTGGTCCTTGAACCCCAGGTTCTGGGGGCTCCGGACAGTGAAAAACAGTGATGGCCTTTGATTCCAAGGCGTACCTGAGCACACTGACCTCCCGCCCGGGTGTTTACCAAATGTACGATGCCGACGGGGAACTGCTCTATGTGGGTAAGGCCAAGAATTTAAAAAACAGGGTTACCAGTTATTTCCGCGCCAGCGGCCTAACGGCCAAGACCATGGCCCTTGTCAATCGCATCAGCGACATACAGGTCACGGTAACGACCACTGAGGTCGATGCCCTCTTGCTTGAGCACAATCTGATCAAGGCGCATTTGCCGCCCTACAACATCAGCCTGAAAGATGACAAATCCTACCCTTACATCTACCTCAGCAGTCAGGACCGATGGCCCCGGCTGGGTTTGCATCGGGGACCAAAGCGACGCAAGGGAGAATATTTTGGTCCCTATCCCAGCGCGGGCGCCGTGCGCTCGACGCTGCATCTCCTGCAGAAAGTACTCAAGGTAAGGCAGTGCCAGGATAGCTATTTCCGCAACCGTTCGCGGCCCTGTTTGCAGTACCAGATCGGTCGCTGCAGCGGGCCCTGTGTGGGCATGGTCAGCGATGAAGACTACGCTGAGCAGGTGGATAAAACCGTGCTGTTTCTCAAGGGGAAGTCGCAGGAATTGATGAGTCGTCTCGCCGACGAAATGGAATCCGCGTCGAGCGACCTGCGCTTTGAAGAGGCTGCAGAACGACGCGACCAGCTCATGCAGCTGCAAAAAGTGCAGTCGGTACAGGGAATCGAGGGCGTACGGGGTAATCTCGATATTCTGGCTGCGGTGGTCGCGGGTGGAGCGGCCTGTGTGCAGGTGCTGTTTATTCGGGAGGCCCGGGTTTTAGGCAGCCGGACCTATTATCCGCCCACCCGTCTCGATGAAGATGCCGCCGCTGTTCTCGAGGCGTTCCTGCCCTTGTTTTACCTGTCAGGCAAACAGGTCATCCCCAATGAGATCATCGTCAATCAACTCCCTGAGGGGGCCGGTGCCTTATCCGAGGCCCTTACCTTTCGTGCGGGTCGGCGGGTTGAGGTTCGCGCCAGGGTCCGGGACGCCCGGGGTCGCTGGCTGGAGATGGCCCAGCAAACGGCAGAGACCAATCTGAATGCGCACCTCAGTGGCAAGCAGACCATGGCCGGACGACTTGAGAGCCTGAGGCGTGAGCTGGATCTTGACGATCCGCCGGCGCGGATGGAGTGCTTTGATATCAGTCACAGTTCGGGCGAGGCAACGGTCGCTTCCTGCGTGGTATTCGATAACACCGGGCCGCTCAAAGCGGATTACCGAAAATTCAACATTGAGGGCATCCAGGCAGGCGATGACTATGCCGCCATGCAGCAGGCGCTTGAGCGTCGCTACAAACGGCTTGCTGCCGGGGAGGGCAGACTACCCGATATTCTGTTTATTGACGGCGGTAAAGGGCAGGTCGCTCAGGCCCGTGCTGTTCTGGACGAGTACGGTATCGAGTCGGTGCGGGTTTTGGGTGTGGCGAAAGGAACGACCCGAAAAGCGGGCTTTGAGACCCTCATTGATGGTGATAGCGGAGAGGAGTCGGTGTTGCGAGGCGACAATCCTGCACTGCATCTTATCCAGCAGATCAGGGATGAGGCGCACCGGTTTGCCATTACCGGTCACCGCGCTCGCCGGGGTAAGGCGCGACGCACGTCGACCCTCGAGGGGATACCGGGGGTGGGTGCCAAGCGTCGCCGTGAGTTACTGCGTCACTTTGGGAGCGCCGCAGGCGTGTCGGGAGCCCGGGTGGAGGAGCTGCGCAAAGTGGAAGGCATCAGTTCAACCCTTGCCCAGACAATTTACGACTATCTTCACAGCGTTGATGATTGAGCGCTTTTGGCTTTGGGTGGGCTGTGCCACACTGCAGTGGATATTCACCCACAGGATGGGGCTGGCGCCCTGTTCCAGGA
>JAKMEU010000060.1 GCA_022425845.1 Luminiphilus sp.
GGGTAATGGTGAAGGTCATAACCCCGCCTTCAAGCACTTCCACGGAATCCACGCTGAAGACAGTCTCACTGGTACCGTCCAGAATGGTACCGGTGCCCGTTGGCTGCAGAATCTCGCTGCCTTCCGAGTTGTCACTCAAAGTGACGGTGAAAGTCTCGCTGCCCTCGTAAACGGCATCAGCTGTAGTTTGCACCGTGAAAGTCTTGGTAACTTCGCCTGGCGCAAACGTCAGGGTGCCACTGGCGGGATCAAAATCGTTGGTTTCGGCGGTGTCATCGGCCTCAATGCTGGTTGCGAAATCGACGGTTTGCTCGAAGTCCGCATCACCGGTGCGGGTGACCGTGAACTCCATGACACCCCCTTCAAGCACTTCAGCAGAATCCACGCTGAAACCCGTGGTGTCATCGTCAGGGTTGTCGCCGGGGCCTGTGCCATCGTCCAGAATCGTCACGGTCCCGATGTCACCGCCATCAGCAATGGCAGCGTCAAAGGGTGACGCAGCCGATGGATTACTCAAGCCAACGCGGAAGGTTTCCGCTCCCTCGAGCACATCGTCCTGCGTAGTCTGGATCTGGATTGTCGCCTCGGTTTGACCCTCGGCAAAAAACACGGTGGTGGTCGCAAGCGCGGTAAAGTCGTTGTCTTCTGCTGAATCAGTTGCGGGGTCTGTCACCAGGGTGGCCACGTCTACTGATGCAGCAATATCGGTGTTACCCGTCCGGGTGATCGTCAGCGTAATGATGCTGCCCTCGGAAACAACGCCTCCGTCGATGGAAAATTCGGCGGCCTCTTCAATGAGCTGTAAGTCGCCATCAAAGGCGGCGTCAGATGTTGCCGAATCGGCCGCGGCCGTGGCATCCGTTTCTCCGGAAGTCGATGGTGTGCCCAGCCCAATACGTCCGAGGCGGATAAAAGAACTTCCCTCATTACCGGCGCCGCCCGCTGCCGTTTCTTCCAAAATCTCATTGATGTCAGCGCCGCTCTCCAGGGCCGCAACCACCTGGTCAAGGCTTTCATCGACCAGGCCTGCATCTGCAGCCGTATCGCGGCCGGCCACTGTGACCTCACCGTTAAGCAGCAACTCCCGGCCGCCCGGAAGCACAATGGCTGGCGCATCCGGAATGGTCACCTCGACAATGGCGCCCTGCGCCGTAACGAGAACCTCGCCCTGGTAGACGTCATCTCCAAGGCTCAATTCACGTACGCTGCCATCGGGGGCGCGAGCCGTAACGTTGCCGGTCAACTTTGAAACTGTGCCAATTAACTGTGCCATGTCGTAATCCTCGACCTAACTTTTCATTCAGATGGCCGTAGAATCGGGCAATTACGGACGTTCCACTACGTACTAAAGGGCAAGCAATGGCGAATATTTTGTGCAGAAGGTCACGTATTTTTAAGCCCGGGACGCGCGACGGCAGGGCCTGAGCTCCAAAAAAGAGGGTTTTTTATGTTTTTTTTAAGGAGTTAGCGTATTTTGGCGTCAAATTAGCCGGTTATTGCAAATTGCTAGCTCGCTGTTAGTGAATGGGTAATCGGTTCACCGCCAGCGCCAGTTGTACGCGATCACGCACCTGGAGTTTTTCAAATGTCGTGGTCAGGTGCGCCTTGACCGTACGCTCACCCAAACCCAGTTCCTCGGCGATTTCTTTGTTGTTGAGCCCTTTGCCCACCGCCATCGCCACCTCGTATTCCCGCTCGGTCAGCATGTCAAACCCTTCGGGCGCCGAAGGCTCCTCGGGCCGGCCTGCATCAACAACTTCCACTGCCGTCATCGCGAGCCGCTGCACCAGCGTCGGAGGCACCCAATAGCCACCGGCCTGAACTGCCGCTGCCACTTCGGTAAATTGTTCAGGCACGGCCTCGGTATGACAGTAACCCCGCACACCCACTGACAGCACCGCAAATGCCTGGGATTCATTGGGCATAGCACTGAGCACCACCACCGGCGCACCGTCTTTCACCAGCGCCTGGCAGGCCTTGAGCAAACCCGGCCCTGCGAGACCTTCACTGTCCAGCCAACAAAAATCGCCCCGATGGTGCGCCTTACCCAAATAGCCCTGAACCGAGGCGAACACGGCCAAGCCCGGGAAAGACCGCTGCCATCGCGGGGAGGCCACGCCAGCCCTACTGATGAAAATATGCTTCACCGCTCGGAGAGTGACCGTTGATGGGCTCTGAGCACCGGTTTCATGAGGTATGCCATCACGGTTTTTTTGCCCGTCAGGATATCGACTTCAACGGTCATTCCCGGAATGATGGGCTTATCCTCACCGAAATTAACCGTCGTGGTGCGCACGGCCACCTCGTAAAACGCGTTACCCTCCTCATCGACAACGGTATCGACACCGATCTGTTCGACCTTGCCCTCAAGCCCGCCATAAACCACGAAATCGTAGGCGGTCACTTTCACGTTAGCTTTTTGTCCCGGGGCCATAAAGGCGATGTCCTGGGGTCGAACCCGCACCTCCACCAACAGCGAATCATCAGCAGGGACCAACTCCACAATATCCCGCCCGGGCAGCACCACGCCGCCAACGGTGTTGTAGAACAGCTGTTTGATGGTGCCCGTCACTGGCGACATCAGATTGGTCTGGCGAACACGGTCGGACAGTCCCGCCGCGGCCTCTTTCAAGGCATTGATACGCGTCACCGTATCGGACAACTGTTCTCGCGTCTCATTGACAAATTCCAGTTCCACACCCTCGAGCTTGCCCTGAGCTTCGGTGATGGCCGCTGCCACACCCTTGATTTGTGCCCGCGTCTGCTTGAGCTCCCCTTCGGCTTTATTCACTTCCCGTTGCAGGCGCAGAATCTCAACCTCAGAAACAGCCCCGGAGGCGATCATGGGCTGGGTGCGGAACAGCTCCTCCTCGGCCAGCTCCAACTCGCGGCTCAACTGGTTGCGACGGGCCTCCAATTCACTGAGCTCCTCCCGCCGCTGGGTGAGCTGCTGGCCTGCGATGTCTTTCTGGACCTGCAGTTCCTGAAGGCGACTTTCGTACAGCTGCTGTTCCTGGCGAACGATCTCGGGGGCTTCGGTGAGCATCTTCGGCGTCGCCTCAAAAGCCTGACCATCAACCATAGCCCGCAGCCTCGCGGCACGCACACTGAGACCGGACATCTCGGCGAGATTCTCACCCAGACTGGACTGGGATCGCGTCTGATCGAGCTTCAGCAGCAGGTCGCCCCGGCGAACCATATCCCCCTCTCGCACACGGATGTCGGTGATCACACCACCGTCCTGCGAACCCAGAATCTGTACCTGGCGGCTCGGGATCACCTTGCCCTGGCCTCGGGTTACGATATCGACCTCCGCCCACGACGCCCAAACCACGAGCATCACCACGGCCACCGCTATGGCGTAGAGCAATCGCCGGGCCCGGAGGGGCTCCTGTTCGATAATGGCCTGCTCCGCCATGAGGTCCCAGGTGATCCTGTCCGCATCCGCCTGCCGCATGACAGCAACGTCACCCTTGTCCTCCTGGCCAGACACATTCATGTCATCACGGCCGGTGTATCGAAGACGGGTGGGCAACGGCTCCCAATCATTCTGGTTCAGAACCTTGATATGGGCCTGGTCGGCCTCGCGTCGCAATTGAAAGAAGGCTCCGGCGGCCAGAAAGACATTGGCCACCTCGGGATGCACAATAGAGCGCGCCACATTGACGGCCAACCACTTGACGGCGCGGAAGTGGGTCAGACCATCGCTATCGGCAGCGAACTGACACTCCGACGCCACCTCTCCGACCTGTATGGGGTCGTCCTGTGCCCGGCTGGCTACGATGATCAGATCACCCACTGAGACCCATCTAAGGAAGGCCCAGGCGACTTTTGTATCGGCAAGGAGTGACTGCTCGCTGCTATCGGGCTGCAATTCTCTCAGGGCATTACCCATCACCTGAACATCATCAATCCCCCGGAGGTCCTTGGCGACACCCGGTAGCGGTAGGTAGACGCGCTTGTCACCCAGGAACTGTTCCAGAAACTGGCTTTGCTCACCCGGCCTGATAATCCAAATGGCCATTACTGGATCTTCCCTATCTTGCCTTGCTTAAGGGCATCGAGCACTGCAGCCTTGGCACCATCAGCAACCACTTTACCCCCGTCGACAACAATGATCCGATCCACCAGGTCGAGCAGGGAAGTGCGGTGCGTCACCACTATAAGCGTCCGTCCCGGAAGGTATTCAAGCAGTTCCTTCTTTACCGCCGCCTCTGTGGTGTTATCCATGGAGCCGGTGGGCTCATCGAAGAGCAGAATGCCCGGGCGATGAACCAGCGCCCGCGCAACGGCGATACAGCGGCGCTGCCCCCCGGATACCGAATCACCCCGCTCACTGATCGGCATATCAAAACCCCGCGGGTGTCGGTTGACGAAGTCGGTCAGGGCGGCGCGGCGCGCGGCTTCCACCAACGCATCATCTTCAATCCCACGATGAGCCAGGGTCAGGTTTTCACGCAGACTGCCGTGGAACAGGGTTACATCCTGCGGGACGTACCCCACCGAGCTGCGATACTCACCCGGATCGAGCTGTCGCAGATCAATTCCGTCGACCAGCACCGCCCCTTCGGTGGGTTCATACAAACCCAGGGCTAATTTGGTCAACGTTGATTTCCCTGAACCTACCCGCCCCAGAATGGCCACGTGCTCACCCGCTTTTATGCGAAAAGACACGCCGGCCAGCGATGTCGTTTCACTGCCCGGATAACTAAAGGACACATTGTTGAACGCTATGTCACCACGAAACTGCTCCCTGGAAACAAAAGCGCCACCCTCGCGCTGCTCGACGGGGGTATCAAACAGGCCATCGAGTGATGTCAGTGCAATGCGGGCATTGTGCGCCTGGGTAATCAGGCCCGCCATCTGCCCAAAGGGTTGTATTGATCGCCCGGCCAGCATCGTCGCGGCAATGAGCCCACCCATCGTCAAAGCACCGTCAGATATGAGCAATACGCCCACCACAATCACCAGGACCGAGACCAACTGCTGACAAAACATGGTGAAGTGGGTAACCGACAACGTAGCGAGCCGGAGATCCACGCCCACACCCGCCAGGAAGCGGGTGGTCTGCTCCCATTTCCGCTGCATCACCGACTCGGCGTTCATCGCCTTAAGCGTATCCATTCCGGTGAGCGACTCGATCAGCGTCGCGTTTCGTTGGGCTCCAGCCTGGTAGGTTGTCTCCGTCAGTCGCTGCAATTTAGGCCGGCGGTACAGGGCAAAAATAAGGATAGCCGCCACGCCCAGCAGAACGGGTATCAACAAGGGCCAGCCAATCCAGGCGATAACGGCAAAAAACAGGAGCGCAAACGGCAGGTCAACCACGGTGGTCATAGTCGCAGAGGTAATGAAATCACGCAGGGTCTCAAAAGAGCGCAGATTGACGGCGAATGAGCCCACCGAGGCCGGGCGATGTTCCAGCCGCATACCCAGAGTCCGCTCCATAATCTTCGCTGACAATTCCACGTCGACCCGGCGGCTGGCTATGTCGAGAAAATGGCCCCGCATCGATTTCAGGGTCATATCCGCCAGAAGCACCAGAACCACGCCCACGGCCAGGACCCAAAGGGTGTCAAACGCAGCGTTGGGCACGACCCGGTCGTAAACATTCATGGTGAATATGGGTACGGCCAGGGCAAAGACATTGATAAACAAGGCTGCCAGCAGAACATCCTTGTACACCGGCGTGTTGGCGCGAACAGCCGACCAGAACCAGTGTCCCGTCCGTTGCAGGTTGTTGCCCCCGACTCGATTATCAAAACGAAACTTGGGTCGCGCCAACAGCGCATAACCCGTCAGTTTCTTGCCCAAATCCTCCGGGTCTTCCTGGACGGCGGAGTCGACCAGCCGCGGATAAATAACGTCAGCAGCGCCGCTGCGGGTTCGTCCCAGATAGACACAGGCGTCACCATCATTAAGCAATAGAATCGCCGGGCATACACTGTCGGGAATATCATTGAGAGCGAGCTTTCGGAGACGACTGTTCAATCCAGCACGCTGAGCCGAGCGCTTCAGCAAATCGGGCGTCAGACCCTGCTCATCAATGGGCAACCCCGCGCTCAGGGATTCCGGTGTAGCAGGAAGGCCATGGTGCCGAGCCACAATGACCAGACACGCCAACAATACATCGTCTTCCGATTTCCCCATCAGGGACCCCCGCCCAACTGGACATCTGGCAGCCTCTTGGCCGCCGCCGCCTAGGGTATGTCAGTCCCTTCGCCGTATGCAACGTAACCAATTACGGTATCAGAAAGGCCGGGGCCGGTGACCGTCGGAGTATATCGCTAGAAACGAGACCCCTCGGTCAGGCGGGCATGGGCGAAAAACAGGACCGCTGTCAGCAGGAGGACCGATCCGCCCTGGTGCGCGGCGGCGACCGGTATCGCCACATGGGTCAACAGGGTCGATATCCCGAGGGCCACCTGCAGGAAGAGTGCTGCCACCATCGCCCAGGCGCCCAAGCGCACGCGGCCATCTCCGGTCCCCCGTCCACTGGTAAAAGCCACGGTCACCAACAACAGCGTCAGGCCATAAGCAAACATCCGGTGATTGAACTGAATGGTGGTCACCTGCTCGAAAGCCGATATCCATCCCTCGGCGTAAAGCGTCGGCGGAATGAAACTGTCACCCATTAACGGCCAGGTGGGGTAGCTGAAACCCGCATCTGTTCCGGCCACAAATCCCCCACTGAGAATCATGAGGTAGACAAGGGCCGCCAGACCCAAAGGCCACCACGACGCCATGGGCGGGATGCTCCGGTTGGGCGACGCCAGCTTCAAAATCAGCCAAACCATATAGCCGTAGAGTAGGACCGCCAGACCAAGGTGCGCCGTCAGTCGGTATTGTGAGACATCGGGACGATCGACCAATCCGCTTTTGACCATATACCAACCCAATAAGCCCTGGCAGCCGCCCAGAAAGAACAGCACCAGCAAGTGGGGCAGGAGGGGTCGGCGAACCATGCCCCGCGCCATGAAAAAGATCATGGGAAACAAATACAGCAGGCCGATCAACCGCCCCAGCACACGATGCAGATATTCGTACATGAAAATGACTTTGAAGCCGGAGAGGTCCATATCGAAATTAATCTTCTGAAACTCCGGGTACTGCTTGTATTTGTCAAAAGCAATTTCCCACTCGGTCTGGTTCAGGGGCGGAATGGTTCCCATGATGGGCTGCCACTCCACCATCGACAGACCCGAGTCCGTCAAGCGCGTCACCCCGCCCAACAGGATCATGCCGAAGATCACGACGGCACAGACCGTCAACCACCGGGCTATCCACCGGTCGTGGGTGTCTGGAAGATATGAATACATGGTCGCCTCCCCTCGTAGCACCCCCAGTTTAACGTATTCGGAGACGGGAACGGGATCGCGTACACTGCGCACCCCCGACCTGGAATAGCACCATGCCCCTGTTGCGACTGGACGACGTCGAGCTTCACTTTGGCAGCCATATCATTCTCGACCGTGTCAGGCTCAATCTGGAGCAGGGCCAGCGGCTGGGATTGCTGGGGCGCAACGGCGCCGGTAAGACGACCCTGTTCAAAATACTCTCCGGAGAAATCAATCCGGATGCCGGGGAGCGCTGGTTGCAACCCGGCGCCCGCCTCGCAAGGCTGGAGCAGGAATTACCCGATACCGAAGCCGCCACCGTGTATGACGTCGTGGCGGGGGGGCTGGACGCTGCAGGGCAATTACTGGCC
>JAKMEU010000076.1 GCA_022425845.1 Luminiphilus sp.
GCGTCAGGCCAAGCTTTACTACCTGCGTGAACGCAGCGGTAAGGCGGCTCGAATCAAGGAAAAGCTGTCTCGTTGAGTAGGTGAGGCCGGGGTAGCGTCAAGGTGCCCACTTCGCCCGAGGTAGAACGTTTCATTGACAGCCTCTGGATGGAGCGGGGTCTCAGCGACAATACCCTGGCAGCGTACCGCAGGGACCTGTCCCTGTTTGAAAACTGGCTTGAAGAGCAACACAGTCCGGCGTTGCTTCGTGCGGACGCCAGTCACCTACAGGCATTCCTCGGCTACAAGCTCCGGGCCGGTGCGTCACCGCGGTCGAGTGCCAGATTCCTTTCCGCAGCCCGAAGCTTTTACAGATGGGCGCTAAGGGAGGGATTGATTGCCGAAGATCCGACGCTGCGCATTGAAAGCCCCAAACAGGGCAGACCCCTACCCAAATCGCTATCAGAGGCCGATGTTGATCGCCTGCTAGAGGCCCCGAACCTGGATGTGGCCATCGAGTTTCGTGACCGCACCATGCTTGAACTTTTGTATGCCTGTGGGCTCAGGGTCTCTGAATTGGTGGGTCTGCGGATAGACCAACTCGGCCTGAACCAGGGCATCGTCAGGGTGACAGGGAAGGGCGGTAAAGAGCGGCTGGTGCCGATGGGTGAAGAGGCACTGGACTGGTTAAGCCGATACATGAGGTCTGCCCGGCAGGACTTGCTTCGCGGGCAGGCCAGTGATGTGCTTTTTCCATCCAATCGCAGCAGGGCGATGACTCGCCAGACCTTCTGGTATCGTATTAAAATCTACGGACAGCGAGCGGCGATACAGGGGCATCTGTCGCCGCATACGTTACGGCACGCCTTTGCAACGCATCTGTTGAATCACGGTGCCGATTTGCGTGTTGTGCAGATGTTGCTGGGTCACAGCGACCTCTCAACAACCCAGATTTATACCCATATCGCCCGACAGCGTATGCAGGAATTACATGCCCAGCACCACCCCAGGGGCTAGCGGGCCGCACCCTTAATGACACCAAGGACAGTAACGGAGTACGTATGACGCGATGGATAGACAGTGGTGACAGAATTGAAGTGTTTCGGAACCTGACGCTGGCACTGGGTTTGCTGCTGGCGTCACTGGCGGCTGTGGCAGAGACCTACAGCTCCAACCCCTATAAATCCCTCGAGGACAAAATAGCGGCGGCACTGGGTGACGGTTCAGGAGCTGGAATTACCGTGCAGGATGTTCGCAAAACAGAGGCCCAGGGTCTGTTGGAGGTCACCCTGGACAACGGGTTGGTGTTGTATGCAACAGAATCCGGCGATCATTTTGTGGTGGGGGACTTGTACGCTATTCGTAAGGACGGTCTGGTCAACCTGGCCGAACAGAAACGTGAACGCGAGCGTGTCGCCATGATCGACGGCGTGGATGTGGCTCAAATGATCGTTTTCACCCCCGAGGGTGAGGTCCGGGACTACATCACCGTCTTCACCGACGTCACCTGCTTTTATTGCCAAAAACTCCACCGAGAAGTTGAAGACCTGAATAATTTGGGCATTGAGGTCCGCTACCTGGCCTATCCCCGCGGTGGTCCCGACTCCGATGGCGCGCGTAAACTGGCGACGGCATGGTGTGCCAATGACCAGCAGGAGACACTGACTCAACTTAAGGCGGGTGTGGCCTTACCGGTAAACGACTGCGGTGAGGCCCCTGTCATCGAACAATACCAACTGGGCGCTGCCATGGGCGTTCGGGGGACGCCGGCCATCGTGACAAGTGATGGCCAGATGATCCCAGGTTACAAGCCCGCGTCAGAACTTGCGCAGATATTGGGACTTCAGTAGACAGTCCCTCCCGGTCTTCATGTCCGGGTAACCCGGCCCCGGAGTAGTGAACGGTGAACCACAATTTCCAGCGCATCGAGCGATTACCCCCTTACGTTTTCAATATCATCGGCGAATTGAAGACGGCTGCGCGGGCCCGGGGTGAGGATATTATCGACTTCGGCATGGGTAATCCGGATCAGCCTACGCCCCCCCACATTGTCGAAAAGCTGGCTGAGACCATTCATCGTGGGGACACGCATCGCTATTCCCAGTCGAAGGGCATACCCCGGCTCAGAAAGGCAATTTGTGATTGGTATCGGCGGCGCTACGACGTAGAACTGGACGCCAATAATGAAGCCATTGTCACGATGGGTTCCAAAGAGGGGCTGGCTCACCTCGCCCTCGCAACGACCAGCACCGGGGATTCGATACTGGTTCCCAATCCTTCCTATCCGATTCATCCCTACGGCTTTGTCATCTCGGGTGCTGATTTACGTCATGTACCCATGCTGGATGAGGATAATTTCTTTGAAGAGTTGGAACAGGCGATTCGTAACAGCTACCCGAAACCGAAAATGCTGGTGCTCAATTTCCCCTCCAACCCTACAGGCCACTGCGTTGACCTTGGGTTTTTTGAAAAGGTCATCGCCGTGGCTCGCGAGGCCGGTATCTGGGTCGTGCATGACCTCGCCTACGCGGATCTGTGTTTCGATGGGTACGAGGCTCCCAGTATTTTACAGGTCGAGGGTGCGCGAGATGTGGCGGTCGAGTTCTTCACGCTGTCCAAAAGCTACAACATGCCCGGCTGGCGTGTTGGCTTCTGCTGCGGGAACACCGAGCTGATTGCGGCTCTGACACGTATCAAGTCGTATCTGGATTACGGTATTTTTACGCCGGTGCAGGTGGCCGCCATAGCCGCGCTTGAAGGCGACCAGCAGTGCGTGACGGATATCTGTGACATGTATAAAAGGCGACGCGATGTCTTGTGTCAGGGTTTAAATGAGGCCGGCTGGCCGGTGACGCCGCCAAAAGCCACCATGTTTGTCTGGGCCAAAATACCTGAAGCCTTCAGATCGATGGGCTCTCTGGAGTTCAGTAAGCTGCTGCTGTCTGACGCGGGTGTGGCTGTATCTCCGGGTATTGGGTTTGGTGAATATGGTGAGGGCTACGTGCGCTTCGGACTGATCGAAAATGAGCATCGAACGCGACAGGCACTGCGTGGCATCAAGAAGGTATTGCGTCAGGGTCCGAAGAACAGAGAGAGGAGCGCGTGATGGCCGATAGTGATCTGCGTGTAGGACTCTGCGGTCTTGGTACGGTGGGTAGCGGCGTCGTTAACCTGTTCAACACCCACGGCGGATTGATCAGAGAACGCTGCGGTGCCGGCCTGCAACTCACCCACATTGGCGCTCGCCGGGATAATCCAGACTGTGACCTCAGTCATTACCGAGTTAGCCGGGATATTTTTGATGTGGTTCGTGATCCCGAGGTCGATGTCGTGGTGGAATTGATTGGTGGAACATCGGTAGCCAAACAACTGGTTGAAGAGGCGCTCGAGCAGGGCAAGCACGTTGTTACCGCCAACAAAGCCCTGATTGCCGAATACGGTAATGCGCTGGCTGCTCAGGCTGAAGCAAAGGGCTTGGCACTGCGTTTCGAGGCCGCCGTTGCCGGGGGCATACCGGTCATCAAGACACTGCGGGAAGCCCTCGCCGCCAATGCGGTTTCCGGTATCGTCGGAATCATCAATGGCACCGGTAACTTCATTCTTACCGAAATGGCCAGTGCCGGCAGGCCCTTTGCCGATGTCCTTGCAGAAGCGCAGTCGCTGGGCTACGCGGAGGCCGATCCGACCTTTGATGTCGACGGCACTGACGCTGCCCACAAGCTAGTCATTCTGGCCTCCCTTGCCTTCGGCGTACCA
>JAKMEU010000098.1 GCA_022425845.1 Luminiphilus sp.
GTCGTGAGCAGCCCAATCGCGGAAAAGGCGGTGAGATAGCCCACCAGATCCGAGCCATGACCCAGGGCATCGCTGGTCAGGTGCAGGCTGATGCCCAGCCACACGGCAATGAAACTGGCGAAGTTCAGTCCCTGTATGACTCCGGATACCATCAGGCGAGGATGTGACCAGGCGAGGCCCAGCATAGAACCCAGCAGCTTCGTGTAGCGTGGTGTGTGCTCGGGCGTTGTCTCGTTCACCATTATTTTCGGCAGGGCGATCGCCGATATAGCCATCAGCGCGGCGGCGCCCCAGTAAACCAGTCGCCAGTCCGCGTATTCCCCGATGACACCGGCGGTCAAGCGGGATACCTGTACGCCGGCAATGACCCCGGTAGTCAGTAGCGCCGTGGCATAACCGAGTCTGGAGGGGGCGATGCGCCGCGACGCATAGGCCGGTAGCAAGTACGGCGTTACGGTAAAAAAGCCCAGTACCGTGGACGCCGAGACAAACAGCGTGAAGTTGTGCGTGACCGCCATGACGACGAGGGCAGCAACCTGGACCGACAGACAAAAGGCCACGAGAAGTCGATTGTTGACACGATCTCCAAGGGGCAGCAGCAATAAGACGCCCAGCGCCAGAGCGATCTGGTTCATTGCCGGAACGATTCCGATCAATCCATCGCTGACCGCAAAGTCCCGTGCCACGTCGCCGATAATGGGATGAATATAGTAGGCGTTGGCGGTGACGATGGCGGACGCCCATGCCAGTACAATAATTTCTTTGTCACCTACCAAGAGAGGTACTCCATGACGACGATGCGCGCGCTGATCCTGTGGCTCCCCATGGTGGCTTTTCCGGCGTTTGCAGCGCAACCGCTGGTGCACGAGGAGACCTGGGATGACGTGAGTATAGCCGTACGCAGTGCCAATTCGGGCTCCATCAATAGCGTGGCTATTTTCGTTCGTACGACGGGACGCATCCTACTCGATACCGAGGTCATGGCGGACGGTCAGGTCACGGGCGTCGAGTTGGCCGACCTCGACGCAAACGGCTATCCGGAACTCTACGTCTACGTGACATCAGTGGGCAGCGGTTCCTATGGCTCGCTCATGGCGTTTGCGTCCAATCGCAACCTTTCCATGACGCCGATTCATCTTGTGGCTCTGCCACCGGAGTCCCCGGCCCTCGCGGGCTATTTGGGCCACGATCGATTTCGGGTTGCTGATCAGGTCCTCGAACGCAGCTTTCCTGTGTACCTGGCAGGGGATACCAATGCCAATCCGACCGGTGGTAGTCGACGACTGCGCTACCAACTGGTGCAGGGCGAGGCGTCCTGGTTGCTGCGATTACAGCCGTGAAAGTTGTACGACAGGTCGGGACCTCAACCCTCATATTTGTGGTTGAGGTGGCAGTTTATGTGGGTTTAGACTAAGGTCAGAAACATTCCAGTGTCCAGGAGGACCGACGATGATACGGATAATCACAGTGGTGTTTTTGATAGCTTGCGGCCAAGGCTTGCGTGCCCAGGAGCCAGACTTTGGCGGCCCGAAGGACACGGCCTACGCGGATGCACTATGGCAACAGATGTTGACCCTGAAGTTGGTTGGCGATGACCTCGAAGAGGATCAACTGTACACGGGTGTTCAGCCCCATGGTTTTGTGCTGGAGAACTTGGTTGCCGAGGCCACGCTGGAAGGACGGACCGGAGCCTTGGTCGTCAAGCGGAACTATGGCCCCAGTGGTATTGATATGGCGGTGGTTGAGCGTGATCGTGTGGCCGCGTTGAAAGCGGTTACTGTCATGTTCCGTCGCGACGCGTCGTACGATCCCGGCAACCAGAACTGGTTTTACGCCAAATACCGGCCGGACGGGTCATTGGATAAAAACCCGAAAGGCGTCCCTCTTGCAGGCCGGGTTGCGAAGGGCGTGGGCCCGGATGGCACGGATGCGGGCTGCATAGCTTGTCACCGGGCTGCCCCTGGAAATGACTTCCTCTTTGTAACCGACCTCGGTGACAGCTAGCACGCAGCCTTCCTACTGCGATAAACCCGGTTTCATTGGTCGGATGTTGCAGCGGAGTGATGACGCGTCAGCAAACGATCCAGCTGATCTGCGAACGCTTTTCGGTCGGTGTGTGAGAGGGGCGGCGGCCCGCCCGTGTGTTCACCGGTCGCCCTCAGGGTTTCCATAAAATCCCGCATTTGCAGACGTTGCTTGATGTTGGCTTCGGTGTAGCGCTCGCCTCGTGGTGTCAGCACATGTGCTCCTTTTGCCAGTACCTCAGCGGCGAGGGGAATATCTGCGGTAATGACCAGATCGTTTTCCAGCGTGCGAACCACGATTTCGTCGTCTGCCTGATCAAAGCCCTGGGGAACCTGAAAGCTACTCAGCCACGGCGATGCCGGCAAATTAATAGGTTGATTTGCGACAAAAAGTACTGGAACCGCGCGTTTAATCCCGGCCCGGCATACAATCTCACGAACGCTACCCGGGCAGGCGTCGGCATCGACTAGAATATTCATTGGCAGCCCCTCCGGGTTGCGGTGGTTGGTCAGCACAGCGGGGCTGATCAGTAATCAATCAGAACGGAGCACGGCCCATGGCATTGGTTCAGTATGAAGAGCGGGAAAACTTTGTCCAGATCACCCTTGATGATGGCAAAGCCAATGCCGTGTCTTTCCAGATGGCAGATGAACTGGATGCTGCTCTCGATGAGGCGATGGCAACAGGAAAAGTGATGGTGCTGGCAGGGCGGCCAGGCAAGTTTTCTGCCGGGTTCGATTTGAGCGTGATGGCTGGGCAGGATGAGGGTGCGCAGCGTCTACTGCGTCGTGGCGCTGATATTGCGGGACGACTGGTAAGGAGCGAGCGTCCGGTAATTACCGCGGTGACGGGTCACGCCCTGGCCATGGGTGCGCTGATGTGTCTCTCTGCGGATTACCGAATCGGCGCGAGAGGGAATTTTAAGCTGGGACTCAACGAGGTCGCGATTGGTATGACGCTGCCCTGGTTTGGCATTGAGTTGGCCCAGGAGCGTGTAGTGGAGGCACATCGCCACCAGGTCGTCACGCTGGCGCGGATTTATGACCCCGATGCTGCGGTCGAGGCGGGTATCCTGGATCGCTGTTGTGACCCTGACGATCTGATGGATGAGGCCTGCAAGACCGCGGACATGTTTGCCAAACTGGATATGAAGTCTTTTGCAGGCACCAAAGCTCGTTTACGGGAAGACTTCGACGTTCGCTGGCAACAGGCCATGGCCCGGGACTTCGGCTGAGTTCTTGTCCTTACCGGCTCAACTGATTTTCGGTGGTATCGCCGAGCTAACGCCTGGCC
>JAKMEU010000104.1 GCA_022425845.1 Luminiphilus sp.
AGATTGAAGTCCGGGCTGTCGATTCCCAGAAAGCAGTCTGGCCGCCAGGCCAGCTGTTCCTCAAACACCTGCTTCCTGACACGCAGTAGCTCTGGGAGGCGCTTCAATGGATCGACGATACCGAATACCGACAGGCGGTCCATGGGATGGCTGGAAACTAAACCCTGCTCACCTAGCCTGTCCCCACCAATACCTCCCAAAACGAGGTCCGGATATCGACTGCGCAGCTCTTGGGCAACCGATGCCCCCAAAATATCACCTGAAGCCTCACCCGCCAGCACGCCCAGCCGCATGACATCCTCACTGCGGGTCAGCGGACAATACCGCGTTCTGAACTGAGCAAGCTATCTACCAACTCCTGTACCTGTGGCGTCTCCTTGACCATACCCTCTAGCCGTTGCAGCGCCGCGTCCAGGGTCAGGCCCTGTCGATAGACTATCTTGTAGGCACGACGCAGCTCGGCGATGGTATGGCTGTCAAAACCCCGCCGGCGCAGGCCCTCCGCATTGATTGTTTTTGCTTCAGCGGGGCTACCGGCTACGGTGACGTAAGCGGGAACATCCTTACCGATTCCGGTCCCCATGCCACTGAAGCTATGGACACCAATTTTGCAGAATTGATGTACCAGGGTATACCCGCTCAGGATGGCCCAGTCTCCCACCACCACGTGGCCCGCCAGCGCGGTGTTGTTAACCAGGATGGTGTTGTTGCCGACAACGCTGTCATGCCCCACATGCACATAGGCCATGATGAGGTTTTGGTTGCCGATCTGGGTAATGCCGCGATCCTGAACAGTTCCCCGATGAATCGTGACATTCTCTCGAATAATATTGTCATCCCCGATGATCAATTCAGTGGGCTCATCGTGGTATTTCAGATCGGGAGTCGCCTCACCCACCGTACTGAATTGATAAATATGATTCCTTTTGCCGATGCGGGTAGGCCCCCGAATAACCACATGGGGCTCAATGATGGTCCCCTCTGCCACGGAAACTCCGGGCCCAACCACAGAGTAAGGCCCTATCGTCACGCCATCGGCGATGTCGGCTTCCGGATCAATAATGGCAGTCGGATGAATCACGGCTCAACGATTGGCACAAAGAATACTGGCCGAAGCGCAGAGCGCTCCGTCTACTTCCGACCTGACATCAAACTTCCAGACGCCTCGGCGCTCACTCACGATGCTTGCAAAGAGATCCACGCGGTCTCCGGGAACACAGGGTCGTTTAAACCGTAGCCCGTCAACGCCTACGAGGTAGTAGATCGAACCATCAGCAGGCGTTTTATCCATTGTTTTGAAACCCAGGATTCCCGCAGTCTGAGCCATTGCCTCGACCAACAGCACACCGGGAAAGACCGGCTCGTCGGGAAAATGTCCATCAAAATAGGGTTCGTTGATACTCAGGTTTTTGTAAGCGTGAATCGACTCACCCAGCTCAATCGAAACGACGCGGTCCACCAACAGAAACGGGTAGCGGTGGGGCAGGTGCGCTCTTATCTCGGCAATACCCATCGTCATGAGTCCATCTCCCCGTCCGGGTTCGCTTCCGCCAGCTGTTTTTCCAAACTCGCTACCCGGCGCGCAAGCGTGGCCAATTGCTCAAAGCGCACCGCATTTTTGCTCCAGTCACGGTAGGGCTGTATGGGCGTACCTGAGGCATACAGTCCCGGTTCCTCCAGAGACTTGCTGACCCTACCCTGACCATTGACGTGAACGTTGTCGGCAAGGTGTATGTGATCACCTACGCCCACCATCCCCGCCAGTGTACAGTCCCGGCCAATGACCGTGCTGCCACCAATACCGGTACAAGCGGCTATGCCCGTTCGCGCACCAACGGTCACGTTATGGCCTATATGAACCTGGTCATCGATAATCACATTGTCTTCCAAAACCGTATCCTCCAACGCGCCTCGGTCGATCGTGGTGCCGGCACCAATCTCAACGCGATTACCAAGCTGGACACCGCCTCGCTGTATTATCTTCACCCACCCTTCCTCTCTGGATGGCGCGAAGCCAAATCCGTCGGCGCCCAGGGTCGCGTTGCCATGGATAATACAATCCTCGCCAATAATAACGCCGTGATAGATCACCACGTTGGGGTATACCCGCGTGCGACTGCCAATTCGCGAATGATGGCCCACGTAAACCCCAGCCCCTATGGTTACGCCCTTGCCAATCACGACCCCCTCTTCCAGCACCGCATGAGGCCCGATGGAAACTCCCGAGGCCAGGTCCACCGAAGGGTGGACGATGGCTGAAGGGTGTACCGTCTCCGGGCCTTCAGGTCGGTCGTCAAACAGCTGGCTGATCTTGGCGAAACTCAGGTACGGGTCGTCGCTCAAAAGGGCAGTACCGGGCCAGTGTTCAACCCACTCCTCGCGAAGAATAAGAGCTCCAGCCCGAGTCTTCGAAACCATGGCAAGGTGGTTCTTCTTCACGACAAAGCTGAGCTGATCCGCCTCAGCCGTCGCGAGGGGCGCCACGCCAAGGACCTCTACCTCGGCGTCACCTCGAACAACAAGGTCGAGTCGCTCCGCTATGTCACCCAGCTTCAGCATGGGAAAAGGACTTCACTCGTCAGCAGGCAACTGGTTGAGCTTATCGGTCACCTTGGCCGTAATGCTGTAACCCAGATCGGCATGGATAACCGTTTGTTGCTGTAGCAGCAGTCCGATCCCCTCCGTCGTGATGATGTCACTAAGGACCTGTCGTGCTTTGGGTGCCAGTTCCTGAAAAACGAGCTGGGCGTTCTGCTGCTGCATGGTCTGCAGTTTTTTCGCCACGTATTCCAGATCCGAATTTTTGCTGGCCATCTTCTGTCGTGCAGCGACCATCTGATCTTCGCTCATTGCCGCCTGGTCGCGCTGGAAATCCTGCACCAACTGATCCAACTCCTTGCGCAGAGCTTCAAATTCATCCTTGTCGCTGGTGAAGTCCTCATTCTCTTCAAACTCCGCCAAGCGTTGCTGTGCAATGTCGGTTTGTAGAATAGCCTCTTCGAGATTTACCACCGCAATCTTTCCCTGAGCGAGGGCCAAACCGGGTAGCGCGACCAGCACCACGGACAACAACAACTTAGTAATTGACTTCACGACAAACTCCCCTAACAGAACGTAAATTTAAAAACTTCGACCCAACGTAAACTGGAATACTTCCCGTTCATCGATCTCACTGGCGTTGAGTGGTTTGGCCAAACTGAATGTCAGCGGACCGAAGCCCGACAACCATGTGACACCCACTCCCACAGAGTACCGCAGCTCTCCCGCATCGATATCAAAGCAGTTGACCTGATTACTCCGACAATTGGTATTGAAAACATTACCAATATCAAAGAAGAAGGCCGACCGTAAGGAGCTTCTGTCCTTGATAAATGGCATGGGGAACAGCAGTTCGGCACTGCCCTCCGCCAGCACGTTACCCCCAAACGGATCCGGACGGGAGGATATGGGCTGCACCACAATCTTCCCGGTCCGGGGATCAACAACATATCCGAAGTCACGACCTGTTGGCCCTCCCACCTGAGTGGGGTTTCCACTTTCATCAATCTGCGTAACCGGGGCGTTGGAAGTGTAAATGAGGGGTGGCGTACTTCGCGGCCCCAGCGTGTTGGCTTCATAGCCTCTGACAGAACCGAATCCGCCAGCGAAAAAGTGCTCATAGAAAGGCAGCTCACTGGTATCGCCATAGCCTCCGCCGTAGCCCAGTTCCCCGCGCAAATGCAATGTAAACTCCTGGTAGAGCGGCAGGTAAATCTCGCCCCGGTAGGTCAGTTTGTAAAACTCCAGGTCGGAGAAGGGGACCGAAACTTCCAGCGCCACAGACTGTGACACACCCCGGGTGGCGAGCTGACCACGGTTTAACGTGGACTGCAGCCAGGAGCCGGTAACCGTAAAGTTGAGGTATTCATCCCCGTTCAGATCCAGGAACCCCAGCTGCTCCGGTATGGTCAGGGCCGTAATCGGTAGCTCGCTGATGGGACGTAAAACCTCGGCCGCAGAGTAGGTGCCGTCAGCCTGCAGAGTGCTCTCATACCAGCCTTCTACAAAGTCTTCCAGGCGTGGGCTGGCCTTGATCTCCTGCACAGCATACTGACCTGCCGTAATCTTGGTGTCGGCCACCCCGAAAGAGAAACCCAGGCGTTGGGTCTCACTTATCGGATAGCCAAAATTCATATTTGCACCGACGGTGTCGGTCGTGTAACTCGCCACGTTGATTTCTGACAAATCGGTCTTTCGGTAGAAGATACTGAAACCCCGACTGACTCCGTCCTCGGTGAAATACGGGTTGGTGTAGTTAAGGCTGATGACATCCTGATAACGGGAGGAATTGAGGCTAATACCCACTCTTTTACCCGTGCCCAGGAAGTTATTCTGCTGCAGGTTCAGGCCAAGAATCAGTCCCGCGTCCTGGGCGTAGCCAATACTGCCACCGATAGAGCCGAACGATTGTTCCTCAACCGAGTACTCGACATCGATTAAGTCATCGTGGCCCGCAACCTCCTCGGTCTCGACCTCAACGGTCTTGAAAAATCCCAGACGCTGAAGCCGCACCCTGCCCTGCTCGATGGCCGCTGCGGAGGCGGGTGCCGCCTCCATTTGGCGCATTTCCCTGCGCAGAACGTCATCAGCGGTATCGAGATTGCCATTGAAGTCTATGCGCCTGACGTAGGTTCGCTTGCCGGGGTCGACAAAAAATTTAATTTTGACTTTCGCACCGTCCTCGACCTCGGGAATCCCGGTGACGGTCGCGAAGTTATACCCCTCGTTACCCAGTCGCCGGGTCAGGTAGTCTTCGGTGGTGGTAACCAGCGCCTGGGAGTAAACCTGTCCCTCTCGCACCAGGAGAAATCGCTCCAGATCGGATTCAGGTAATACAAGGTCACCGGAAAGCCCTACTTCACTCACCGTAAACCGCTCCCCTTCACTGACATTCGCGGTGATGTAAACAGCTTCCATGCCAGGGGAGATGGCTATCTGGGTTGAGTCAATATTGAACTCCAGATAACCCCTGTCGAGATAGTAAGAACTCAGCGCCTCGAGGTCAGACGTCAACTTTTCCTTGGAGTACTTGTCGTCACTGGTGAAAAAAGAGAACCAGCCGGTCGTCTTGAGTTCAAAGACATCCCGCAAATCATCATCGGTGTAAATCGTGTTGCCAACCACATTGATATGTTTGATGGACGCCACTGTGCCCTCGTTGACGTCGATGGCGATGGAGACACGATTTCTGGGTTCGGGAATAACCTCAGCTTCAATGCGAGCGTCATAACGGCCCTGGAGAACGTATTGGCGCTGCAGTTCGAGCTGCATACCTTCAAGCGTGGAACGTTGAAATACATTTCCAACGGACAGCCCCGCTCCCTTGAGACCATCCAGCAACGCCTCGGTTTCGATAGCCTTGTTCCCGTCGATAGTGATCTCACTGATGCTGGGCCGCTCCGCCACCGTGACCACCAGCACTGAACCATCCCGGCCAATCGAGATATCGTCAAAATTTCCCGTAGCAAACAGGTTTTTCGCCGCGGCGCGAATGGAGTAGGTGTCGGCAACATCACCGACGCCTACCGGCAGCGCCGCGAACACACTACCGGGCGAGATGCGTTGCAAGCCCTCAACCCTGATGTCACTGATCGTGAAGGCATCGCCCTGGGCACTGGCCTGCAGAGGAAGCCAGAGCGACAACGCCAGTAACAGCAGGGATAAAAAGCGCCCTGCCGGGTTGATACTGTTGATGGACTGCATCAGGGGATGTTCTCTCCAAGATAACCCCGGCCCGAAGGCACGACGGGTTGCGAAACCATGTGAGTTACCGAACCTTGTGCGGTAGCTCCGCCGGCGTATAGCGTCTCCATCACAGCCGGCTGAAATCATTATACAGGGCAAAGGCCATGAGACTCATCACCATTATGAGACCCATTTGGTAACCCAAACCCTGAACCCGCTCCGGTACCGCACGCCCGGTGAGGGCCTCTATGGCATAAAACAATAAATGACCGCCATCGAGGACAGGAATCGGAAGCAGGTTTAATGCCCCAAGGGAAATGCTGAGCAGCGCCAGAAACCCCAGCCAGGATTGCCAGCCCGAGTCAGCCGAGGAGGCGGCGACCTGCGCTATGGTGATGGGTCCGGATAAGTTAGCAGTGGAAATCAAACCTTTGAACATCTTGACGATAGACTCAAAGGTAAACCGAATCAGATCCAGCGTTCGCTGCAAAGCAGCGCC
>JAKMEU010000112.1 GCA_022425845.1 Luminiphilus sp.
CATCAACTACATAATGCTCAACGGCAGGCTATACGACACCACCACCATGGAGGAAGTTATTACTGGGGACCGAACCCGAGACCCCTTCTTTTTTCAACAGCCGGGTGGCCAGCAATTACCCAGCGCCACCCTTGAAGCGCTGGAGGCAAAACAGGAACGCCATCATTGGCGTCACTGAGGCCATGAGTCCCCCTCCTCTCACTGGCATGGCCATGGTGAAGAGGGGCGATGCCTCGCTCGGTTTGACGCATTATGTATTTAATTTACTTTTTTTCTTTTAAATTGCAGGTTTTTTCATTTTTATGTTATTTTATTACATTATGAGATTGCGAGAGCCCTCCATTGCAAGCTGATCTTCACCCCACCGTTGCCGAAGTAACCGCCAATATTGAGGACCGCAGCCAGAATCTCCGAGAGCGGTACCTTGAGAGCGTGGGCCTTATGGCAAGAACCAGTCCACGGCGCGAAGAATTGAGCTGTGGCAATCTGGCCCATGGCTTTGCTGCCTGCTCTGAGCCCGATAAAGCGACCATCAAACTAATGGATGCCGCCCATGTGGGCCTTGTCACGGCATTCAATGACATGCTGTCTGCTCACCAGCCCTATGAAAACTACCCCGCAGCCATCAAGGAAGCGCTTCGACAGGTGGGTAGCACCGCTCAGGTGGCCGGCGGCGTGCCCGCGATGTGTGATGGCGTCACACAGGGCCAGCCCGGCATGGAGCTCTCTCTGTTCAGTCGAGACGTCATTGCGCAGAGTACGGCTATTGCTCTCTCCCACCAGATGTTCGATGCCGTCCTGTTACTCGGCGTGTGCGACAAAATCGTACCCGGACTACTCATGGGTGCACTGCAGTTCGGACACCTACCCTGCCTGTTCATCCCCGCAGGGCCAATGTCCACCGGCTTGCCAAACAAAGAAAAAGCCAGCGTACGACAGCGCTTTGCCGAGGGTAAGGCGACCCGGGAGGAATTACTCGCGGCAGAGAGCGCCTCATACCACAGTGCGGGCACCTGCACCTTCTATGGCACGGCCAACACCAACCAGCTTCTACTGGAGGCCATGGGCTTACAACTTCCGGGCACCTCATTCGTCAACCCCGATACGCCGCTTCGCAGTGCGCTGACAAGCTATGCGGCCCAGCAGGTAACCCGACTGACTGCTGCGAGCTCCAACTACCTTCCCCTCGCAGAACAGGTAGATGCCAAGTCGCTGGTGAATGCGCTGGTAGCGCTTGCCGCATCGGGGGGCTCGACCAACCATTGCATCCACCTCGTGGCCATAGCGAGAGCGGCGGGAATCATTATTAATTGGTCCGATTTTGATGCCCTCTCTCGAGTCACGCCCCTGCTCGCCCGGGTCTACCCGAACGGAGAAGCTGACATCAACCAGTTCCACGCCGCCGGCGGCACAGGTCTTCTATTTCAAAATCTGCTGGCTGCCGGGCTCATGCATGCTGACGCTCGTACCTGCATGGGTGTCGGCTTCGCTGAATTCGTCCGTGAACCACGGCTGGATGACAACTCGGTGTACTGGGTAGCTCCGCCCACCGAGAGCCTCGATACCACGATCATTCGAGACGCAGCGGCGCCCTTTGCCCCAGAGGGTGGGCTTCGCGTGCTCGAGGGCAACCTGGGGCGCAGCGTGATTAAAACCTCGGCTGTTGATCAGGCCCATCGCAAGGTGACTGCGCCCGCCGTCATTGTGGACTCCCAGCATAGCTTAAGCGCACTGTACGAAGCCGGTGAGCTCAATCGTGACTGCATTGTGGTTGTCCGCTTTCAGGGTCCGTCAGCCAATGGAATGCCGGAACTTCACAAACTAACGCCGATTCTGGGCAACCTTCAGGATCAGGGCTATGCCGTCGCCCTGATTACTGACGGACGCATGAGTGGTGCCTCGGGCAAAGTCCCGGCGGCCATACATGTCACGCCAGAAGCGGCCAACGGCGGACCCCTGGCCTATCTGCAGAATGGCGACGTGGTAAGCCTCGATGCCAATGCCGGTCGACTGGAAGTACAGATCAGCGCAGCGGAACTGGCTCAGAGAGCCCCCGCTCCACTGCCAGCCACTGCACCCGATACCGTGGGACGCGGTCTGTTTGAAATGGCTCGTCAACATGTCAGTCGGGCGGAACTGGGGGCCAGCTTTCTTTTCGCTGACACAACCACTCCCCTATCGGTGGTCACCCCTGTTGCGGTTAACCACAGTGTCTGAGAACTGGCATCTCCTGGGAGATATTGGGGGCACTCACGCCCGCTTCGGTTACTGTGAGGACGGTGAATCCGGCTACCACCCTATAGGTACCTACAAGGTCGCTGCGTTTCCCACGTTCCAGAGCGTCCTTGAACAACTCAAGTCCGACATCGATGGCTTGGCCCTGGCGCAATCAGCGGGAGGGGAGGCGTGCCTGGCTGTTGCAGGGCCGCCCCATGTTGACACCATAAGTTTCACCAACAGTGCCTGGCGATTCGACCGGCCAATGGTTTTGGACATGCTCGGCCTTCGCGCTGTAAAAATTATCAATGATTTTGCGGCGGCTGCCCGTGCATTACCGCTGCTGGACGCGTCCCAGCTCGAAAAAGTTGGGGGCGGCACACCCGAGCCGAGCGCGCCCTGTGTAGCACTGGGGCCCGGTACCGGTTTGGGCGTCGCGACACTCGTCACCTCCCACGCTGGAGAACCAATGGTTATCAGCGGCGAAGGGGGGCACGTTGATTTTGCGCCCGTCACCAACGTTGAAGCCGCAGTGCTGGACTTTCTCAGGGCACGTTATGGTCGGGTCTCAATAGAGCGGCTGTGTTGTGGCGATGGCATTACCAATATCTATCAGGCCTTAGCCCACCACCGCGGCCTAACGGTTGAGCATGCTACGGCGGCGCAGATCGGCGCCGCTGCAACACAGGCCGAGGATGCCCTATCCCGTGAGACCATGGCGATGTTCTTTGCAGTGCTGGGCGCTGCCGCGGGCAACTTTGCCCTGACACTGGGCGCTCGTGGTGGCGTCTACATTGCCGGAGGCATTGTGCCTCGCTATCTGGACCTCCTGCGTCGAAGTGACTTCAGGGCGCGCTTTCTGGCTAAGGGCCGGTTTGCCGACTATCTCTCCGGCATCCCCACCTATGTCGTCACTCACACAGAACTGGGTTTACTGGGTGCCGCGGCTTCCCTGAATGATCCCCCAAGCGCGAGATAACCATGCTTAACGACCCCTATGGCTTTCTGGAGCTGTCACCTGTGATACCCGTCATGGTGATCGACCATGAGGAAGATGCAGTCCCGATGGCAGAGGCGCTTGTTGATGGCGGCCTTAAAATACTAGAGGTCACGCTGCGCACCGGCTGCGCACTGAATGCGCTCAAGGCCATAACGGAAGCCGTGCCCGAAGCCTGTGTCGGTGCCGGCACCGTCTGCAACGCTGACGATTTTTCTGCGGCTATCGAGGCAGGCGCGCGCTTTGTCGTCTCTCCCGGTCAAAGTGATGCCCTGTTTGGCATGAGCCGCAAGCACGGCACGCCGCTCCTACCCGGCGCAGTGACAGCATCAGAGGTGATGACGGCTGTGGCTGCGGGCTTCAACGTGCTGAAATTCTTTCCGGCAAGCACCAGCGGGGGTGCAGCAGCCATCAAGGCGTTGGGCGGTCCGTTCCCCGGAATCCGCTTTGTTCCGACAGGGGGCATAAGCCCAAAAAACTACGCTGAATATGCGGCCCTGGACAATGTCACCGCCGTAGGGGGCTCCTGGATGATCCCCCCAGAAAAAGTGCAGGCGCGTGACTGGCAGGCGATAGCCCAATTGGCAACCGATTGTGTGACCGCAGCAGAATCCCTCAGGGCATCGGGAGGTGCAAAATGACAGGTGTCGACCTGATAATTTTTGGGGCGTCGGGGGATCTCTCAGCGAGGAAACTTTTCCCCGCCCTGTTTCAATTGGATCGCGCCGAACTCTTGCCCGCGGATCTTCGTATCACGGCGATCGCGCGGGACACCGTAGACGTCAGCGTATTCCTCGAAGGACTCAGGCAGCGCATGAGTCACTACATGGGGAGTGAGGCGCCGAGTGACGAGGAATGGGCGCACTACTGTCGGCACTTTCAGTATGTGGGCGCCGACTTTTCAGACGGCAACAGCTACGGTGCGCTGAGGGAGACCCTTGATGACGCACGGATCAGCCTCTTTTATCTCGCCACGCCACCCAGCCTGTTCGCCCCCATCTGCAACAATCTGGCTGAGGGTAACTGCCTCACCGGGGACTGTCGTATTGTCCTCGAGAAACCGATAGGTGAATGCCTGGCC
>JAKMEU010000113.1 GCA_022425845.1 Luminiphilus sp.
GTCCCAGGTGGGGATCTCCCTCGCCCCCATGCTGGCAGGTTTGGGGGTGGCGGGCTTTATTCTTGGTTTTGCGCTGCAGGAGACGCTGGGGAACTTTGCTGCCGGGGGAATGATCCTCGCTTACAGGCCTTTTGATGTCGATGATTACATTTCGGTGGCGGGTGTCGATGGCCTGGTCAAACGCATGAACCTCGTGTCCACGACGATCACGACCACCGACAACCAGAGCCTGATCATTCCCAACAGCAAAATCTGGGGCGACGTTATTCGCAACTACACGGCGCAACGTGTCCGCCGTGTTGATGCCGAGTTTTGCATCAGTTACAGCGATAGCATCGAACTCGCCGAGCAGGTCCTGGCCGAGGTGCTGTCCCGTATTCCGGCTGTATTGGAGTCCCCTGAGCCGGTCATTCGCGTCTGTCGACACGGTGAGAGTTCAATTGATTTTATTGTGCGGCCGTGGGTGAAAACGGAGGACTACTGGCCGACCTTCTGGACACTGCAGCGGGAGGTCAAGCTCGCTTTTGATGAGGCGGGAATTACTATTCCGTTCCCGCAGCGTGACGTACATCATTTTCATCAGGCTGAAGCTCCGCCACCGCCGGTGAGTTAGGGTCGCCAGTCCAAGCCCAACAGAATGTTGTAGTCAATGCGTCGGGTGGTGCTCGGAACGGTTGCGTCGGAGTTTCTATCCCCCGAATCAAAATCAGAGAACCAGCTGAGCTTTATGAATAGATCGCTGATCACTTCCCAGCTGAGTGACGCTTCAAGGTGTGCACGAATCCGATCGTTCTCAGTGAGCGAGGGGTAGAGACTTCCCAATACGTTGAGGTCCATGTCCATGTCTGTAAGGCTGTACATGATTAGCGACCCAGTGACGAAGGCTTCTGCAGAATACAGCGTATCTTTCTCCAGCGATTCGTTGTCACAGGTGGAGTCTGGGCCGGTATCGAGGCAGAAGGGAGTGAATTTTCCGCCAGATTCACCGACCAAGGTTTTTTCAGAGACGCCCTGCAGACCGATCGAGGTGGCGAAACGGACCCCCGGGTTGTCCAGCCAGTAGCGTCCGATGCCGGCGCCCAGGGAAACACGACCAAAGTTATTCAGTTGATCATTATAGTCGTATTGAGCTGAGAGCGATCGAAACCTCTGCCCTTTCAAATCGGTCCAGACCTCGTTTTCCAGGCTGACGAGTCCTGCGATTGAGGCATCACCCTCAACGAGCTTATTGTTTGCTTCATCATAGGTTCGAGTCGTTGACTGAAGATAATTAGCACGCGCCGCGTACTGCCCTTTCCTGTTCGCATAGGTGAGCGTGCCTTCCAGTTTGTAGGTGAGCAGGTCGGGTTCGAAAGTGAAGTTTGCGCCGAGCGTGTATTGCAGGCGATCAGCGAAACTTTCTTCAACCGGTCGTATTTCGGTGATGCCCAGGAGTGGGACAACCTGGGCAGTGTCGATACTGGTTAGCTGTAGCTCGCCGTTTTTTTCGGTGCCCGATATGTTGCCGTACAGCCGCTGGTTGTCGGCTGTCAGGATTTCATAGTTGTAGTCAGACTCAATTTTGGCGATGTGCTGAAGATCAAGGTTAATCGCGGGCGAATAACGCGGGTTGATTTTAAGATCGCCGTTGCTCATTCCCTGTATCTCACCGGTAATACGATCGCCGTTGTACATTGTGACGACGTCGCTCTTATTGTGTGCCATCGCCAGAACAGGTAAGGCAATTAGTAATAGCAGCAGGGTGCGCATAGCTGAATTCCTGAATATCCTAACGTTGTGCTTTGGATTTGGCCTTGGTGTCTCGGTAGGAGATCAACGATGGCTTTAGGCTCATCCAAACTGGAAAAAGCAGAGCTTATTGCCGTCCGGGTCGCGCACATAGGCGCCGTAAAACATATCCGGAATGCGTTGTCCGGGTTCCCCGTCGCAGGTGGCTCCAAGTGCCAGTGCCTTGTGGTACAGGGCGTCGCAGGCCTCTTTGCTACCCGGGTTGAGGGCTACCATGTTGCCATTCCCCGGGCTTTGCTGTTGTTCGTTGTAGGGAATGCAGATGGCCAGCATGGGATTCGACATGTCTTTGCCGAAGAAGGCTATTCGATCCATATCGATCAGCAGGCTGGCGCTCAACTCCGCGAGCAGTTCTGTGTAAAACGCTTTCGCTTTCGCCAGGTCTGAAACACCAAGGGTGACATATCCGATCATGAGGCTGGTCTCCTGAAAAATGGCTTGATGGTGACGAGTATAAATGCGCCCATTGTAATGGTGATTTCTCACCGCGCGGATACCCTGTCGGTAATTGCAGTAAATGCGTATCCTACCCACCCTGAGGGTCTGGGTGTTGGGTTTTGTCGTGGATATAGCTCTGGTAGCGCTCGTTGTCGTGTGGCTGGTCACAGCGCTGCTGGTTACCCGGTGGTCTGCACCCTGGGTATTTAGCAGTGCCATGCTCGCCTGTTACCTGATGGGGCTTGTGGATACGGCTACGCTTCTGGCCAAGGCGACGAATGAGGGTCTGGTCACTCTGGTGCTGCTCATACTGGTGTCCGTCGGGTTTGAGCGTTTGCCCTGGTTGGCGATGATCTCACGCAGAATGGTGGTGCCTTCACTGGCTGGATCGCTACTGCGGCTATCGGTGCTAACGGCTACGTTCTCGGCGTTTGTCAATAATACGGCGGTTGTCGCCGCGCTTGCGGGGACATTGCGAAAAAATCGGTTTCATGCCGCGAGCCAGTTACTGCTGCCGCTGTCCTATGCCGCGATTTTGGGCGGTACGCTGACCCTCATAGGTACGTCGACCAACCTTATTGTCAGCAGCTTCTTACAGGAGGCCTCTGGCACAGGGCTTGATTTCTTTGCCTTTCTACCGGTAGCGCTTCCCGCTGCTGTTGCGGGAATTGCCGTCCTGACACTGTTTCGGCACCGCCTGCCGCGTCATGAGAACACTGTGTTGGAGGTCCGTGATCATCTGATCGAGGCTAAGGTACTGCCCACTTCAAAGTTGATTGGGCTTAGCATCGCCGAAAACGGGCTTCGCGATTTGGGTGACCTGTTCCTCGTGGAAATAGCGCGTGGAGACGAGGTTCTATCGCCCGTGACCCCCAATCAACGCGTGGAGTCGGGGGATCGATTAATATTTTCGGGAGACGTAAGCCGCGTGGGCCTGTTGGAGAGCTTTCCCGGTTTGCAGCTGTTCGCTGTGGAGGAAGGGCTGCTCAGCGATAACCTGACAGAGGTCATACTGCTGCCCAACGCCGCTGTTTCAGGCCAGACCATCAAAGAGTCGAGTTTCAGGGCGCGTTTTGATGCGGCAGTGGTGGGCCTGCGTCGGGATGGTGCGCAATTGTCCGGCAAACTGGGAGGCATCACATTGCAAGCCGGAGATTCCCTGGCGTTGGCGGTGGGGCCGGATTTTTCCCAGCGCATGAATCTTGGCAGAAATTTTCTTGTCGTGGATTCTCAGGTGGATACACTGAGGTTACCCCTGACGGTGAGCCTTTTTCTCACGGTGGCTATGGTAGCCGTCGTAGCATTGGCAGCAACCGGACTTATGTCCCTTATTAAAGGCCTGTCGTTTCTGTTGGTGGCCATGTTGGTTCTTGGGGTAGTCAACGGCGGTGACCTGCGGCGGCGCTTCCCCTTTGAAATGTGGATTATCATCGCGTCAGCGCTCACGGTAGCTCAGGCGCTCAGTGACACGGGTGCAGTAGTGGTGGCGGCTGTTTGGGCTGAGCCTCTTTTGGCTGGCATTGATCCTATCTGGACCCTGCTGGCACTTTACCTTCTCACGCTGATGCTCACCGAGCTCATGACGAATAATGC
>JAKMEU010000126.1 GCA_022425845.1 Luminiphilus sp.
AGCCAGGACGGTGCGATCCGGACCCTGACCCTGAATAGACCGGAGCGACGTAACCCCATCACCGACATGGCCATGGTCGATGCGCTGGTCACGGCATTGCAGGAGGCCGATGATGATCCATCGGTGCGTGTTGTTATCCTAACCGGCGCCGGGAAGGCTTTTTGTTCAGGGGGCGACCTGCGACAGATGCAACCTGGCCCCGATAGCCTGATTGGCGAATCCCCCGAAGTCACCCGTGATAATTATCGTAACGGCATACAACGTATCCCGCTGGCAATGGAGAGCCTCAGTCTTCCTGTAGTGGCCGCTATCAATGGTGCGGCAATCGGGGCGGGCTGCGACCTCACCTGTATGTGCGATATTCGTATTGCCTCTACCGAGGCCCGATTCGCGGAAAGCTTTGTCAAATTGGGCTTGATTCCCGGAGATGGGGGCGCCTGGCTATTGCCTCGGATTATCGGGTTTTCCCGGGCGACGGAAATGGCACTCACTGGCGACATCATTGATGCCGATACGGCCCTGCAATGGGGACTGGTATCGCGGGTGGTCGCACCGGAAGCGTTGTTATCCACCTGTCACGCCGTGGCAATGAAGATTGCCGCCAATCCGCCCGCCGCGGTGGGAATGGCGAAAAGGATGCTGCGCAAGGCCTGTGACCAGTCGCTGGCAGCTGCTCTGGATACGGCGGCCAACCAGCAGGGGCTTGCCCATCAGACGCAAGATCATCGAGAGGCTGTAGCGGCCTTCCTTGAGAAACGGACGCCGCACTTTTCGGGGGAGTGAACCTGCCGTCACCGGCCTGGCAGCTGCGATCTGTCCATAGTGCGCTTCAGCCAGGCTGGTTTGCCAACTTTTTGTGAGCAGGGTGCGCAGCCGTCAGGGCAGGGTGCGGCTGTGTTTCAGGTCCTTTGGTCATGAGGGTTCTGGCGCGACACACTTTTCCAGTGCTTTGTACTGGTAATCCAGTGCCCCGCGCCGGGCGTCGACAAAGCGAGGCCCTTCCAGCGCAAAGTGCTCTCGTTGAACAGCGGTGAGATTGTGTTCCACCGCCTCCTTCAAGGCATGGCTGTTGTCGACCCGTGTGATCAGGCTGGCGTGTTCCATCTGTCGATACAGCTGAGCGAAATTGGTCGTATGGTGCCCGGCGATCACAGGGAGTCCAAAGACCAGCGCTTCAAGCGGGTTGTGGCCGCCGTGAGGAACGAGGCTGCCGCCCACAAAGACAACCGTCGCAAGGCTTGTGAAAGCGGGCAGTTCGCCCAGAGTGTCGATCAGCAGAACTTCGGTTTCGTCATCAATTTTGTGGTCGGAAGAACGGGTCATGACGGGTAGCGCGGCGTCATGCAGTAGCTTCAGGATATCCCCCGACCGAGGAGGGTGGCGGGGTGCGAGCCACAGCATGCAGTTTGGGAACTGCTTTCGCAGTGATTTAAAGGCTGCAATGATCACGGCATCTTCACCGGTATGGGTGCTGGCGGCAAGAAAAATGGGCCTGCCAGAGAAGCGAGTCCCCAGCTCAAGAGCAAGTTGATCGCGCTGGGACTCCATGGTGTCCACGGCTAGATCAAACTTCAGGCTACCGGCGACCGAAACGCGTTCTGCGTTGGCACCCAGGACTCTGAAGCGACGGGCATCGGACCGGTGCTGGCAGACGATATGATCAATCGCTGATACGCCGGAGCGCATCAACGAACCGAGCTTCGCATAACGGCGCAGGGATCGGGCCGAAAGACGTCCGTTGAGCAAAAGAGTTTGGATGCCTCGCTTTCGGCACTGATGGATCAGTTCGGGCCACAGTTCGGTCTCGACAAACACCAGCGCTGTGGGCTGCCAGTGATCGAGGGCCCGGGTTACTGCACAACGAGTGTCAAAGGGCAGCCAGGCTTGGTCAACCCGATCGCCGAACAGCCGATGAACCTGCGCCGCACCCGTAGGGGTTGTTGAGGTCACCAGCACGGCCAGGTCGGGGCGACGAGTGATCAGGGCCTCTATAAGGGGTGCAATCGCCAGCGTTTCTCCCACGCTTACGGCATGAATCCATACCCGGCCATTTTGATGGGATCTCGGAGCTGGCAGTTTTCTTCCCAGCCGCTGAAGGAGCTTCTGGCGATAGCCGGGTTGTCGAATGGACAGCCACAGCAGGACACCCAGCAGCACCGGCGTTAAAAGGAGAGTCAACAGGCTATAGAGTCGACGCATTAATCTTATAGAAACCAACCTGTGGGCAGTGATCAGTATACTGGACCGGTTACCCGCGTCCCGTTTTTTCAGGCTCTGGCTGAAAGTCCGCCCTTCGGATCAACCCCGGGGAACCACGGTATGAAGTCCCTTTGCCCTCAGGCGCTGGGGGGAGGTCGGTCAGGCGTCATTGCAAGGGCTTGATCCAGTTTCGCAATCACCTCTTCAACCTTGATATCCGCCATCAGCTCCCGCCCCTTTAACCGCGTACCCCAACGTATCTGCTCTGGCCGGGCTGATCGCTGGGTCCTAAGGTGGGCTGTATAGACCTCAACGGTCAGCGATCTGAAGCGGTAGGGCCCGGTGCGGTCGGGATTACTGTGGGCGTACAGGCCAATGACGGGAGTCCCCTGGGTGACAGCCATGTGCGCCGTCCCGCTGTCCGGCGCCACCACCGCCGATGCCCGGGCAACGAGCATCAGCAGCTGTTTGAGGTTGGTCTGGCCCACCAGGTTAATAACGGGGCTCTCGGTAAGCTCGGCGATTTCCTGCGCCAGCGCGATCTCCGGCGCGCTGGGTGCGCCTGTGAGAACGGCGATAAGACCCTGTTCGGCGGCATGGTCGGCCACAGCCGCATAGCGCTCAGGCAGCCAGTTGCGTTCGGGGTTACTGGCGGCGGGCGCAATGACAACAAAGCGGCGACTGGCAGGCAGCTGAGTCTCGACCCACTGTCGGTCGGCCTCGGGAATCGGAATGTCCCATTGGGGTTCGAAGGCCGGGACCCCCAATGCATGGGCGAAGCACTGAAACCCCTCAAGGACATGGGGCCGGTCGGGCATGGTCACCTGTCTGTTGATGACCAGGCCGTGTAGCTCCTTCGACAGGCGCCCAGGGAAGCCCCATTTCTCTCTGGCGGGAATAAACGCCGCCAGGACGTTAGCCCGAAAAGACAGCTGCATATGCAGCAGGATATCGAATCGACCGCCCCCCTGGCGCCGCAGTTCCGGAATGGCGCTGAGGCCCTTGCTCTTGTCATAAACAACGATGCGGACCCCCGGCAAGTCCGCTATCAGGGTGGCTTCGACCTTGCCCACCACCCAGGTCAGCTCATCATCGGGGAATTGCCGCTGAATGGCCTGTACCGTCGCCACGGCGTGGCAAACATCGCCGATGGCGGACAGGCGAAGAATGCAAATGCGACGTCTGGGGTTGCTCATGGACTGCATCTTAACGCGCCTGCCACAACAGTGAGGCCTGAAACTTTATCAAGCCTCTGATTTAATGGGTTATGGATCGTGAACTAAAAATTTCAGGGGGCTGGCGAGTCCTCTATGACACGTCCCTGGTTGAACAACCGGGCCCCGAGCTGTTTGATCAAACGCAGTGGCCGCAGTACCAACCCCTAAAAGGTGGCAGGGGCGAGGTTTACTTCGTAGATACCGGTGAGCACGCCTGGCTGATAAAGCCCTACCTGCGTGGCGGCTTCATCCGCCGGTTTTTTGAGCGGTCCTACCTGTTTTGGGGTTATGGACGCACCCGTATGTTTCGGGAGTTTCGGCTATTACGCTACCTGAGCTCCAGGGGCGTACCCGTGCCCAGACCTGTTGCCGCTCTCGCGAAGCGCTCATTACTGCGCTATGAGGGTTCAATTATCGTCGAGCGTTTTGATGCCGTGCGGCCGCTGTCTGATCTGCTCAGGGAGGGGACACTGTCTGCGGATCGGTGGCAAGCTGTCGGCGCGGTCATAGCAGGTTTACATAACCACCAGGTCAATCACAAAGATCTCAATGCCAGCAATATCCTGTTGGGCGATCAGGCAATCCATATCATCGACTTCGATCGCTGCTCGCGGCAGCGATTTGGTGTGGCGCTGTATTCCAGGAATAACTTAAAGCGCCTTGAACGGTCGCTATCGAGGCTGGTGCCGGCAGGCGGCGCATTTACGCCTGAAGACTGGCAGACGCTGTTGCAGGGCTACAGTGATCAGAGGGTTCAATCCCACTAGGGTGTTTCAGACCCGGTAGTGGGCTGTGGCGCCATCAATAAGCACCATTTGAAGCTTATAGCCATCTTTTGATATCTTTTACGACCAATTGAGCCGGTGAGTGGTTGTGACAAACATCAGAAACCTTTTACCCGTTATCGCCTGTTGGAGCGCCGCCGTTTTTGGCGCCCCGCCGGCAGGTTATTACGACTCGGTTGACGACAGTTCTGCAGAAGCGCTGGCCGCCTCGCTGCATGAAATAATCGACGACCACCAGCGGTTTCCCTATACCTCAACGGCGACTGATATTTGGGACATCATCAACGTGGCCGATGAAGATGCCCTGAACCCCGGTAACATTCTCGACATTTACAAGAACGCCAGTTATCCCAAGATTTCCGGCGGCACGGGCGCTTACAACCGCGAGCATTCCTGGCCCAAGAGTTACGGTTTTCCCAACGACAAAATCAGCAACTATCCCTATACCGATGCACACCATCTGTTTGCATCGGACGCCAGTTACAACAGCTCCCGAAGCAACAACCCCTATCGCAACTGCGACGCGAGCTGTAATGAGAAAACCACGCTCAGCACCAATGGCCGGGGAGGGGGCAGCGGGCTGTACCCCGGCAATTCCAATTGGGCCAAAGGCACCTCAGGCTCGGAAACCTGGCAGACCTGGGGCGGGCGTCAGGGTGATGTGGCAAGAGCTATGTTTTACATGGCGGTACGGTATGAAGGCGGTTCCCATGGAAGTACCGGACACAACGAGCCTGACCTGATTCTTACCGATGATTATGCGCTGATCCAGGCTTATAAAACCGGTTTAAATGAGGC
>JAKMEU010000015.1 GCA_022425845.1 Luminiphilus sp.
TCCACGACGTGGGCTATTTGCTCTGGGCTGAGGAACTGGGGCTTTTTGATATTGACCACGGCATCGGTTCGGGCCATGGCCTGCACAAGATCTGTCTGCCGGGCCAGAAAGGCAGGCAGCTGAATAATGTCACAGACCTCAGCAGCCGGCGCGGCCTGCTCCGGCGTATGCACGTCCGTCAGCGTCGCAACACCCAGCGCCCGCTTGACGGCGGCCAGCTGCGCCAAACCCGCCTCGAGACCCGGCCCCCTGTAGGAGTGCACCGAAGAACGATTAGCCTTGTCGTAGGACGCCTTGAAGACCAGAGGGATCGACAGGCGATGGCAGACATCGCGATAGTGACCCGCCACGTCAACGGCAAATTGCTCACTCTCCAGAACGTTGATGCCTCCGATAAGAACGAAAGGCAGGTGGTTGCCAAAGGAAATCTCCCCAGCATTGACGGTAAGCGATGTTTCAGGCATGAATCAGCCTACTGCCTCAACCACAGATTGACCCTCAGCATGGCGTAATGCGGCCTCTATATAGCTCGTGAAGAGCGGATGCCCACCTCTGGGGCGAGAGGTAAATTCAGGGTGAAACTGGCAGGCGAGGAACCAGGGGTGCGATGGAAGCTCCACCATCTCCACGAGCTCTCTGTCCTGGGACCAGCCACAGATACGCAGCCCCGCCGCTTCGATCTGCGGTACATAATTGTTGTTGATCTCATAACGGTGCCGATGGCGCTCGCGTACTTCCGATGCACCATACACATCATGGGCCAGCGTGCCTTCGACGAGATGGCAGGTCTGGGCGCCCAGGCGCATCGTTCCACCCAGGTCCGAATCCTCATCCCTGCGCTCAAGACTGCCGTCAGCGTCTTGCCACTCGGTGATCAACGCGACCACGGGATGGGGGGTGTCACGAACCATTTCGGAGGAATGGGCGCCTTCAAGACCGCACACATGCCGCCCGTATTCGATCATCGCCATATGCATTCCCAGGCATATCCCCAAGAACGGCACCCCGTTTTCCCGGGCGTAACGGACGGCCTCGATCTTGCCCTCTATACCGCGGTCACCAAATCCGCCGGGGACGAGAATCGCGTCCAGATCAGCGAGCAATGCGGTGCCCTTGGATTCAATGTCCTCAGAATCGATATATTCGATGTCCACCTTGGCGAGGGTCTGGAGCCCCGCATGGTCCAGCGCCTCATTGAGCGATTTGTAGGCATCGGCCAGGTCAACATACTTGCCCACCATACCCACCTTCACCGTGCCCCGGGTTTCACTGAATTCCCGACGCACCACTTCATCCCACTCGCTCAGGTCGGCTTCCGGACAATCCAAACCGAATTGGTCGAGAACATAATCGTCCAGGCCATTGGCATTGAGATTTCGGGGAATCTTGTAGATGGAGTCCGCATCGAGCAACGGAATCACTGCACGGAACGGAACGTTGGTAAACAGTGAGATCTTGCGCCTGGCACCTTCATCAACATCCACGGCGCAGCGGCAGAGAAGCACATCCGGCTGGAGGCCAATGGACCGCAGTTCCTTCACCGAGTGCTGAGTCGGCTTTGTCTTGATTTCCCCGGCCGTGGCTATGTAGGGGATCAGGGTGAGATGCATCAGCAGTGCGCGGGAGGGCCCCACTTCCAACTTGAGCTGCCGCACCGCTTCAAGAAAGGGCTGGCTTTCAATGTCCCCCGCTGTGCCACCCACCTCAACGACAGCAATATCTGCCCCATCGGCCCCTTTGATTACGCGCCGCTTGATTTCATCCGTTACATGGGGGATCACCTGGACCGTTCCGCCCAGATAATCGCCACGTCGCTCCTTGCGCAGCACCGCATCGTAGACGCGCCCGGTGGTGAAGTTATTACGCTTGGTCATGGTTGTGCGGGTGAAGCGTTCGTAGTGCCCGAGGTCGAGGTCGGTTTCGGCACCATCGTCTGTGACAAACACTTCGCCGTGCTGGAACGGGCTCATGGTGCCCGGATCAAGATTGATATAGGGATCGAGTTTCAACAGAGTGACTTTGAGGCCGCGGGCCTCCAGCAAAGCGGCAAGAGACGCAGCAGCAATCCCCTTACCCAGGGATGAAACTACCCCACCTGTAACGAACACATAATGCGTCATGCCGACCACCGTTTCAGGGGCGAACCCCGCGAGGTTGAAGCCGTCAGTGCCAGACCCTCAGGGGTCACCTGCACCTGAACTCAGATGGGACGTCAGTCTAACAGTAAGGCCTCGCGCACTCAATTCGTAGGAGCAAAAACAATCGGTTGCCACAGGGGTAACAGGGAGTCATCGGGGGGGTCCCCACGCCCTGCCAGCCCCGCGAGCGGCCCAATGAGTGGCGCAAATACCGGCTCACCGCCAGACATCAACAGCGGCATTCGCTCCCGCCACCAAGGTGGAATATGGTGCTCCTGACACAAGGTGCCAAAATCCCGGGTACGCGCACCCAGCGGAGTCAGTGACTCGCCCGCCTGACGGTAGCGCAGGGTCAGTACCTCACCAGGGGTAAATCCGGGGGACTCGCCCCCCTCGACCCAGGCCAGGGCTCCCCAGTCTCCCGACTCCGAACGGCCGGCTGTCACGGTGCCAGGCAACGCCGCGACGGGAACATCTGCCCGGGTCAGCGCAATGTGTCCACGCCAGCATCGCAACGCGAAGCCTTGAAGCATGAGCTCAGGCTGTCGATCATCTGCGGCTTCCCGACATTGTCGGGCAAACTCCCGTAACCGGGCGGCCGAGGGTGCCTGTAACCCCTCTTCGGACAACCAGCGGTGCAACAAGCCTGCCAACTCGCGACTGCCACCCGTACCGGGCAAGGCCAACGCCGGCTCACCCAGCGCATTTTCCTCAAGGGCGAGGGGTATCTCGTCGCCGGCCGCCAAAAATTCGGCCTGCAACTCTGCGGCTCGAGCAACCGTTTGCTGAAAGCGAGGCCAGCGCTCTCTCAGCTTTGGAATGATTTCTGTCCGCAAAAACCCCCTGTCAAACCTCGGATCCTCATTGCTGGGATCCGTGACAAATTCCAGTGCCTGACGCTGCACCCACGCGCTGATTTCGGAACGCGAAATATTCAGGAGCGGGCGGGACAGCCCACCGACACCCAGGCGGCGGCGTCGAGGGATGCCCGCTATACCCCGGGGACCGGTTCCCCTCAGCAGGCGCTGCAGTACCGTCTCCACCTGATCATCGGCATGGTGAGCAAGCAGCAGGGTCTCATCACCTTTCAGCGCCTGGCGGAATACGGCGTAACGGGCGGTACGGGCAGCGGCCTCAACCCCACGCCCGGAGTCCCGGGGCACGGTCACCCGATGGACCGTGAGCGAAACGGACAGCCGGTGACAGACCCGGTGGCAAACATCAACCCACTCGTCAGCGGACGTTGTCAGGCCATGATGAATATGCACAGCTCGCAAAGGGGGGCCACCCCGATCTCGCCAAAGACTGGCCAGATGAAGCAAGGCCACGCTGTCAGCACCCCCACTGAGTGCCACCACCCAGCCCCCGGCGGCAGTATCCCGCTCAAATTCCGGAATCAGGCGGTCAAAAAGGGTGGGTTCAGGCAGGGTCAATTACCGTAGGACATCAGTCGCTGGTAACGCGCCTCCAGCATGACATCGGTATCGATGGCGCAGAGTCGCTCGACATGCTCGACCAGGTGGGTCTGAATACGCTGCGCCATTTCTGCCGGGTTGCGGTGTGCGCCACCCAGCGGCTCGGGAATGGTCGCATCGACAATTCCCAGGTCTTGCAGGGTCGAAGACGTCACACCCATAGCAGAGGCAGCGTCAGGCGCAAATTCGCTACTTTTCCAGATGATGTTGGCACAGCCTTCCGGCGAAATAACGAAATACGTGGAGTACTGAAGCATCGCGAGATGGTCTCCCACCCCGATACCCAACGCGCCTCCGGAAGACCCCTCACCGATGACGATACAGACAATAGGCGTTCGCAGCCGCGACATCACCGCCAGGTTCTGCGCAATCGCCTCTGAGATACCCCGCTCTTCAGAATCAATGCCCGGATACGCTCCGGGGGTGTCGATAAGGGTCACCACCGGCATTTTAAACCGCTCGGCCATCTGCATGAGACGCAGGGCTTTGCGATACCCCTCGGGTTTGGGCATGCCGAAATTGCGGTACACCTTGTCCTTAACCGACCGGCCCTTTTCCTGGCCAATCACCATCACGGGTCGCCCTTGAAGACGCGCCACGCCGCCGATAATGGCTTTGTCATCGCCAAAGTGTCGATCACCATGCAACTCGTCGAACTCGGTGAAGATATCGCCAATGTAATCCATGGAATAAGGGCGAAGTGGGTGCCGTGCTACCCGGACAATGTCCCAGGGACTCAGGTCGGCGTAAATTTTTTCCGTCAGGGACGTACTCTTGTCTCGCAGACGGTCAATCTCATCAGCCAGATTGAGATCGGCGTCGCTGCCGACGTTACTAAGCTCCTCGATTTTGCCTTCAAGTTCGGCGATGGGCTGCTCAAAGTCGAGGTAATTGGGATTCATGGCGATGGACCCGTAAGAGAGGGAGGCGTTGGCTGGCTAGTGTACATAAACCGGGGCCCAACGCGCCACGATAGCGTAGGACTCAATCACACGGTCATGTATGCTTGGCGCGCGATGAAAGACACCCCCAAGAAGACAAGTGGCCAAACGGGCCACGGCCTGGTGCTCGCGCCCATGGAGGGTGTGATGGACAGCATCATGCGCGACCTGCTCACCGGCATCGGTGGCTATGACCGCTGCGTCACTGAGTTTGTAAGGATCTCGCAAACCGTCCTGCCCGCGCGGGTATTCCATCGGCTTTGCCCGGAGTTGCTGACCGGCGGTACGACGCCGTCTGGCACGCCTGTATTCGTCCAGTTACTGGGCAGCGATCCTGCCCTGATGGCCCGGAATGCGCGTGTCGCTTCGGATCTGGGCGCGCGGGGGATTGATCTCAACTTTGGCTGCCCGGCAAAAACTGTCAACAAATCCCAGGGCGGTGCGGTGCTGCTGAAGGCACCGGACGTGCTGGGGTCGATTTGCACCGCGGTCCGGGAGGCGATCCCCGACAACATACCGGTAACGGCAAAAATTCGGCTGGGCTTTGAGGATGACAGTCAGTTCGAGACCATTGCCGCGGCGGCCCTGGCTGGCGGCATCTCGGAACTGACCGTTCATGCGCGCACACGACGCCAGGGCTATCGACCGCCAGCTCACTGGTCACGCCTTGCAAACATCAGCGCGATGGCGGCCACGGCGGGGGTCAGGGTCATTGCAAACGGCGAACTCTGGTCACCCGGCGACGTGTTACGTTGCCAGGCAGCATCGGGCTGCAGCGACTTTATGCTGGCACGCGGCGCACTTTGCCGGCCGGATCTCGGCCGTATCGTGCGCTGTGCGCTCTCGGATACGGCGCAGGCCACCCCCATCGAAGGTGTTATGGCATGGACTGATATTCCCCACCTGCTCAGAACCTACCTGCACCGCAACGCCGCGCAGTACGACCCCCGTTATGCCTGCAATCCGTTGAAGCAGTGGCTGGTTTATCTCCAGTATCATTACCCTCAGGCCGGAGCGCTGTTTGCCCGCGTCAAACGGGTGCGGGACTTCGATGAAATGGATCGGGCGCTTGCCGCCGAAGAGCATATACTCCCAGCGGCAGCCTAGCTGCCAAAAATAAAGTTAACAGGAACCAGGATGACCATGGATACATCACAAACTGCCACCCCTACCGGCCGAGAGTTCATGGGGCACCCCGCCGGGCTTTACATTTGTTTTGGAACCGAGCTGTGGGAGCGGTTTTCCTTCTACGGTATGAAATACCTGCTGCTCCTGTATCTCACCAAATATCATCTATTTGCCGATGACGCCGGGCTCGCCGTCCTCGGGAGTTATACCGCGCTGGTGTATGCCATGCCGGTACTCGGTGGATTGATCGCAGACCGGTATATCGGTATGCGTCGCGCTGTGGTCTACGGTGGCTTACTCCTGGTGGCGGGTCACCTGGGCATGGCCTTTGAAGGGGAGCAGGCACGGCTTGTTGATGGTGACGTGACGCGGGATGAGGGCGCACTTCAGGTTTTCTACCTGTCGCTGGCCTTGATCATCATGGGGGTGGGCTTTTTGAAACCCAACATTTCAACCGTTGTCGGGAAGCTCTACGCGGAGAACGACCCACGGCGTGACGCTGGCTTCACTATTTTTTACATGGGCATCAACATCGGTGCATTTGCTGCCACCCTGCTGTGTGGCTGGTTGGGTGAGGTCTATGGATGGGCCTACGGATTCGGAGCAGCCGGAATCGGTATGCTGCTGGGACTCATTCTGTTCCTTTGGGGGCAGCCTTTCCTCGAGGGTCATGGCGAAGCACCCTCCGATGCAGCGCTGGCGGAGAAACGCGGTCCGGTAAACCTTGAGACCCTGATTTACCTGTGCGGCCTCGCGGGCGTTGTCGTTATCTGGCAAATCGTGCAATTCAATGCCGTCGTCGGCACGCTACTCAATCTGGTGTCCATAGGGACACTGGCAGGGCTGGGCTGGTACATCTTTGCCCGCTGCGATCGGATTCAAAGAGACCGTATGCTGGCTCTGGTTGCGCT
>JAKMEU010000142.1 GCA_022425845.1 Luminiphilus sp.
GTGTTTCTACCATGCGGCGGCCGATTGGAGACTGCCATGCTGGAAATCAAGCCGATTACGGAGAAGCCTGCCGCCCACGATTACGTGTTCGTGTTTACGGGCCGTGATGTGGTGGTATCGCTGATGCGGCCGCCCGAACAAATCTGGTCTCGCCAGGAGGTGGTCGATGTATTTGGCGAAGTTGCCGTTGGGGAGCCGCTGGGGTACTGGTCAGGGCAGCCCTGCTACGTGGTGGAAATTGCCCATGAACACGTCAACGCACTGGAACACGTGACCGGAGGTTTGCTTTCGCTCTTTGGTCGCATCTCCGATGCAGCATTTGCCGCCTACGGGCGTGCTTTGCAAATGTTGTCCTGGCGCCGGGATCATCGCTTCTGTGGTCGCTGTGGGGGAGACACCCTCCCTTCGGATGGCGGCAGGGCGCTAGCCTGTCCCGACTGTGGCCACAGTGCGTATCCTCGCCTGAACCCTTGTGTCATTGTTGCTGTAGGGCGGGGTGATGAGCTCTTACTGGCGGAGGCCGCGGGGCGTGCCACTGGATTTCACTCGACATTGGCTGGCTTCATCGAGCCAGGCGAGTCCGCTGAGGAGGCGGTAGTGCGGGAGGTGCAGGAGGAAGTTGGGTTGGTTGTCAACAACGTCCGCTATTTCCAGTCACAGCCCTGGCCCTTTCCAAGTCAGCTTATGCTGGGATTCTTTGCTGATTATGCCGGGGGTGAGATTGTTGTTGACCCCGAGGAAATTGCACAGGCGGGGTGGTATCGCAAGGGGCAAACGCCCCGTATACCTCCGCCCAGCTCAATTGCGGGGCAACTTATTGCACATTTTTTTGCATCGGCCTAGGTTCAGTTCAGGCCTGAAGATTACCGGGGAGTTTTAATGGAGTTTGTTCAAGAGGTAGGCGTTTTTCTCGTTGAGGCCATCATTCTGGTGACCGCCGTTATTGTGGTTGTGGTGGCCATGGCCGCTATCAGCCAGCGCAGAAGAGGGGGGGAAGACGGTTATATTGAGGTTCGCCGACTGAATGACAGGTACACCGCATTCCATGACGCCGTCAGGGGTCTGACAGAGCATCCCGAGACCCGAAAGCAGCGCGAAAAAGGCGCCAAAAAGGCCGCCAAGATTGAGGATAAGAAGGCCAAGCAGCAGGCGAGGAATGCTGATGAGCCACCCAAGACTGATCCGCGGATTTTTGTATTGCGTTTCAACGGCGATCTGCGAGCGAGTGAAACGGAGAGCCTGAGGGAGGAGATCTCAGCCATCGCGCCAGAGTTGGGCGAGGGCGATGAGGTATTGCTGTGCCTTGAAAGTCCTGGTGGCATGGTGCACAGCTACGGTTTGGCGGCCAGTCAACTCCAACGCATTCGCGGAACGGGCGCGTCCTTGACTGTGGCGGTCGACAAGGTTGCAGCGAGCGGGGGCTATATGATGGCCTGCGTCGCAGATAAAATCATATCAGCGCCCTTTGCGGTCATTGGTTCCATCGGCGTACTCGCACAAATTCCAAACTTCCACCGCTTATTGAAGAAGAATGATATTGATTTTGAATTGCTAACCGCCGGCAAATACAAGCGAACGCTGACCATGTTCGGTGAAAATACCGATGCTGACCGGGCCAAGTTCATCGAGGATCTCGAGGACACCTACGGGCTGTTCAAGGATTTTGTCGTCACCAACAGACCCGTCGTAGATATTGAATCTGTAGCCACCGGGGAAATTTGGTACGGGCAGCGCGCGCTCGAGCACCAATTGGTGGATGAGCTTTCCACTTCAGATGCGTATCTACAGTCCAGGTTGTCAGAGACCGATGTGTTTGAAGTGCGCTACGTTCCGAAAAAAAGCTGGCAGGAAAAACTTGGGATGGCGGCAGAGGCCGGCGTGGAGCGCACCGCGTTGCGACTTTGGCAGGCCGGCACCTCGCGCCACCTGCGATAATTATTCTTCCACACTGGGTTCGCAGCCCGGCTGCTGTAGAAGTGCATTATCAACCAGTGAGTCCTGGTCCAGACCCTGCTCTGCAATGGCCGCGGCCGCCACGTTATTTCGACAGGCGTCAGGTGTTTGCTCTGAAGTGACCTGATAGAGCACATAGGTAATCAGCAGACAGGAGCCTGCCGCAACAAGCCAGCGCATGCCCCGCCCGGGTTTTAGTGTCATAAGCGAGCGAGCTCCTGCACGGCGGCGTGGTGACGCAGGTAAACCTTGCCTGCCAGTTGCTCCAGAAAATGACTACGCTGCAGCGCATCCATGACCGGACCTTTGACTTCACTCAGGTGCAATGTGATTTTTCGCTCCGAGAGGTAGCGGTTGATTTCATGGAGTGCCTCCAGTGCGCTCAAGTCTATCGAATTGACGGCAGGGCACATGAGGATGACGTGCTCCACATCGGGCTTTTTAGCCTGCTCACTGTAGACCAGTTCCTCCAAAAAAGCGGCATTTGCAAAATACAGGCTCTCGTCGATTCTGATAGAGAGAATATTTTTGTGTGTAACGACGTTATGGCGATTGACGTTGCGGTAGTGTTCCGTGTCCGGGACCGTGCCGACAATCGCAAAGTGGGGCCGCATGGTTCGATACAGGTGAAGCGCAATACTGGTAGTGACCCCCGAAATGACGCCCAATTCGACACCGAAGCCCAGGGTCATAACCAGGGTCACCGTAACTGCGCCAAAATCGGCGATATCGTAGCGCCAGGCCTCTTTGAAGATGCGCCAGTCAATCAAGGTGCTGACGGCGACAATAATGGTGGCCGCCAGCGTGGCCTTGGGCAGGTAATAGAGAGCGGGCGTCAGGAATAGGGCGGTCAGGGCGATGCCTATGGCCGTCATAATTGAAGCCGCCTGAGTTTTGGCGCCTGCGTCAAAATTAACCACCGAGCGGGAAAAGCCGCCTGTGACGGGGAATCCACCCGATGCCGCCGAAGCGATATTGGCGGCGCCCAGCCCGATCAGCTCCTGATTGGGGTCAATTCGTTCGCCGCGCTTGGCTCCCAGAGTTCGGCCTACAGATACGGATTCCACAAAACCGATCAGTGCAATGAGCAGCGCGGGGAGAAACAGCGCCTCGAGAAGCTCAGGAGACACAACCGGCACTGAAAACGCGGGCAACCCCTGTGGGATAGCCCCGACAAGCGCCACCCCAGTGGCCTCCAGCCCCAGCGCAAATGCGATCAAGGTGGTCAGGGCGATTGCTGCTACAGGCGCTGCTTTGGTAATGAGGGTGGCTGCGCCTTTTGTCAGTCCGAGCCGGAGAAGATATGGCCCAAGGGAGGACCGACAGCCCTGAAGAAACAGCAGTGAGAACAGGCCGATTCCCAGGGTCGGTAAATTGACGTCGCCCAACGCGGGTAACAATGACGAGAGGAGCGCCGGGAGGGTTTCGCCACTGGCTTGGACCCCGAAAATATGGCGCAGCTGACTTAAGGCGATAAGGATTCCAGAGGCCGTAATGAATCCGGAAACCACAGGATGTGAGAGAAAATTGGTAACAAAACCAAAGCGGGCCAAACCCAGCAGCGCGAGGAGGGCGCCGCTGAGCAGCGCCAGTGTGACCGCTGCAGTGGCATAGTCCACACCTCCACTCTGTGAGACCTTGCCCACAGCGGTTGCCGTCATGAGTGATACAACGGCAACGGGCCCCACCGACAGTGTTCGGCTGGTTCCAAAGATAGCGTAAGCCACCAGGGGCAGGATGCTGGCGTAAAGTCCCATCTCGGCTGGCAGACCGGCCAGTAAGGCGTAGGCCAGCGACTGGGGGATCAGCATGATGGTCACAATGACAGCGGCGACCAGATCGCTGGTGAACGTATCTCTGCGGTAATTCTGCAGCCAATCCCGGCAGGGCATTTCAATCACATAAAACTCCCCGGGATCCCGAGATCGCTGTCGCCTAGCCGGCCCGACGTGTTGGTTTGACCAGCCATTCCCGTCCCTTGAGCATTGCGTTCCAGTAAATCCAGGGCAGTGCTTTGGCCTTTAGCTGCCATGCCAGCGCAGAAGGGTATTGGCCATCAATAAGCCAACTAGGAAAGCTGGGCAGTAACTTGCCGCCATAGCCAAATTCCGCGAGCACGATTTTTCCCCGCTCCACCGTCAGGGGGCAAGAGCCATAGCCGTTGTAGTGCCCCGCCTCCATAGGGTGTCCCGCATGAGCCAGCAGGTTGGTGGCGACGACGGGAGCCTGCGCCCGAGCGGCCGCAGCAGTTTTCGCATTGGGGGCGTTGATGACATCCCCCAGTGCCCACACGTTGTCATATTTCCTGCTTTGCAGCGTGTCAGGGTCAACATCTACCCAGCCACCCTCATCGGCAAGGGGGGAAGAGCGAATGAAATCTGGAGCGCATTGAGGAGGGCAGACGTGAATCATGTCAAAGTCACTCTCAACAAGGGCACCCTCAGTATTTCGGAAGGTTGCCACCTTGGCTGCGCCATCGATTCGGGTCAGCGTGTGCTCGAAATTCAGCTTCGCCCGGTACTTGTCAACGTACTTCATCAGTGCAGGCACATAGTGAGCAACGCCAAACAGGCCCGGTGTGGAGGTGTAGAAGGCGACATCAATTTTGTCCATGACCCCCGTCCGATACCAATGGTCTGCGGAAAGGTACATCGCTTTCTGGGGCGCTCCTGCGCATTTAATGGGCATGGGTGGCTGGGTAAAGAGCGCCTTTCCGGACTTCATATTTTGAACAAGATCCCATGTGTAGGGCGCTGTTTTATATGAATAATTAGAGGTTACGCCATTTCGCCCCAAATTCTCCTCGAGCCCCTCAACCGCCGCCCAGTCGAGTTTTAACCCTGGGCAGACAACCAGACGGTCGTAACCCACTTCACTGCCGTCGGAGAGGCCAACCCGGGCGTCATCCGGACTAAACGCCTCCACGCTCTGTTTCAACCAGGTCACCGCTGCGGGCATAACCGAGGCCATTGTGCGGGCTGTTACCGGAGGCGAAAAAATCCCCGCGCCCACCATGGTCCAGCCCGGCTGGTAGTAATGTTTGTCGGCCGGGTCAATGATCGCGATGGACAGCTGCGCCGCACGCTTCAGCAGGCTTGATGCGACAGCTATACCTGCTGAGCCACCTCCGACAATCACAACATCGAAATGCTTTTTCGTCCCCATGAAGCTGCTTCCCCCTCTCAGGTGATTGCGTCGCCCAGGCTGGCGCCTTCGCCTGGCAAGCCCGGGAGCGTCGCTGAACGATGTGCCATCGCCTTTATTATCCTCAAAAAGCGATCGGGCTGCTCTATCCTTCTCGCGGCTGTGGCCCAGTGGCTCCTAGGGGTCACTGGGGAGTTCATCAAGTCGGACGCCACCAAAGGCATTGATCGGCACTTTGAAGAAAAGGCGTCCTCGAGTCGTACCCGCAGGCATCAGACCCGCCCGCATATTGACCTGTAAAGAGGGCAGTATCAGGCTGGGCATATCGAGCTGGGCATCTCGTGCCTCCCGCATGGCCACAAACTGCTGCTCCGTGATGCCATCCCGGACGTGAATGTTATTGGCCCGTTGCTCACCGACGGTACTCTCAAAGGCCATATCCCGGTCGCCGGGTTGATAGTCGTGGCAGACAAACACGCGAGTCCCCTCATCCAAAGCCAACAAGCGCCGAATGGACTGATAGAGCACACGCGCATCGCCGCCGGGAAAATCGCAGCGCGCCGTCCCGCTATCCGGCATGAAGAGGGTATCGCCGACGAAAAGCGCGTTACCCAACTGATAGGCCATGCAGGCCGGCGTGTGTCCGGGCACATGGAGTGCTCTGCAGCTGAGTTCGCCCAGTTGTAGAACGTCCCCGTCCTCCAGCGTGCGGTCGAATTGACTGCCATCTCTGGGGAAAGCCTCAGATTCATCAAAAATTTCACCAAACGTCATTTGAACCGTACTGATCTTCTTACCGATACAGATGGCGCCGCCCAGGTGTTGCCGAAGGTAGGGCGCTGACGTCAAATGATCCGCATGGACGTGGGTCTCCAGTATGAAATCGACGCTCAGGCCACGATCCCTGACGTGCTGTATGACGGCATCTGCGGATTCGGTGGTAATCGTCCCGGAGGCGTAATCAAGGTCGAGTACCGGATCGATAATGACGCACCGACGCGTTTTGCGACACGCCACAACATAGGTCAACGTCGAGGTGACGGGCTCGTAAAAGTGAGTAACGTCAGCGTGTTCTGATCTGCCTGTTGTCATGCGTTTTGGGCCATTTCAGCGGCATTGTGCTCGATGGGCTAATCTTTAAGCTTATCATGCATTTTGATTATTACGTTATAACGCAATGAAATAACCAACGTGAAGTCCGCTTTCGACTGGCAAAACACCCGTTCCATTTGTGTGCACCCGAGTGAGTATAAGCCTCGGAACCTGTTTCGGTAACTGGCAGACACTTACGATCCTGGCGACCCAATGCTCAGGGTTCGCTACCGCAATGTGGCGTCGAGCGTCACGCGATTACTCCTTGCGAGTTAAGGTCAGAGGTTCTGCGAGCTTATCTGTTCAGACGCTGAGCCCAGAGGGCCTGGCTCGAGTTCCGGAGGGTTTCAGGGCGTTACCTGCAGAGTTCACCTGCAACCCCCAGCGAACCATATCTACGCATAATGTATATTATGTTAAATTTAATCAAGCCTGGATAGGGCGGGCGTTCTGAGTAGCTCCCTCTTTCTTGGGGATTGAACTTTCGCCCTGGGGGCTCGCGACTTGAACATCCCCTTTTTCCATCCAACTCCTTCGCAAAACGGCCGTCGGAAAGTCGGCGCACCTCGCCAAGTCGGCATACTTAGTCAAGTCGGCAAATTAGTGGGTGTCGTGGAAGCAGTCCCGAGTAGGTGTCGCGAAAGCCGTCCCATTCAGGCGGGCCCAACGACTGCTCAGCAAAAGTAACCACACTGCTGAGGCTAAAATGTGGCATCAACCTTCAAGCCGTTCGACTTGACTGGGGCAGTGCGTCTAAATAGCCGCCCCTATCGAGACCGAACGGAGAGACATCGCCCCTGATCAGGTCACCAAGTTGGGGTTAGTCGAGCCGCTGCCGTCAACCCCTCCTACTG
>JAKMEU010000143.1 GCA_022425845.1 Luminiphilus sp.
GTTTGCGCCCCGCGGCCACCAGTACGAGGCCGAGCAATGCAACCGATTGAATCACCATAACGGGAGTCACCCCAAACTCTGGGATTCTCGACAGACTGCCTGCGAGGGCGGGCAATCCCAGGACGCAGCCCGCCAGCAGAATGGTGTTACAGATCTGGCTGCTGAGTTGGCTGAGTTGTTCGCCAGAGCTGGGTAGGGGCAGGCGCGAGGGCATAACGGGTGTGACGTTGCCTGTGCCATAGTTTCTAATCATGATGACGTTTGCTGGTTGCTTACTGTGTTTGGCACTCTACTGAAATCACCCGTCGGCTCAATCTTTTACCGCTTGTTTTTTCTTCAAGAACATTAAAGTTAAAGTAATCACTGTGGAATTTCCGTGTAAGTCCGTCGTTTCGAAATAATAGAGATCGCTTCAATGCGTGTGAAACGAGCACCGTTTTGATCACGCTGGCTAATCCCAGCGGTAATGTGATGCTTGAAGAAGCGAGGACGGCTTTAGCAGAGGTGTTTCCGGTGCTTGCTGCGCTGTGCTCTCGGCATCAGACAGCAGCAGGGGCGAAGTCAATTTTTCGGGGCCGCTTAAAAAGGCTTTTGATAATTTTGGTCGGGATGTACTGACCGGACGAGAGCGGGAGGTGGTTCACCTGTTGCTGAAGGGGCATTCGAGCCGAGCTATCGCTGGGCTTCTTGGCCTTAGCGTGAATACCATCAAGGTTTACACCAAGCGTTTCCATAAAAAACTTGAAGTCAGCTCCCAGGCGGAATTGTTCTCCCTGTTTTTCGAAGCCATTTCACTCTGCCCCTTTGATGCGGATGTGGACCCATTGAGCCACTATCGAAGGCTGACCGGACACGGTTTGGGGATACGCAGGCACGGGCAACAGCCGGACTTTGAGCCGTTGTCACACTGTGCAGAAAGCCAATAAGAAAGCCGACAAAAAGTAGCGGAGTCTGTATCTGAGGGTGCGGGTTATCCCATGGCCGCGCTGTAGGACTTTAACTGCGCAAGGCCGCGCCGCTGTGGAAAAACGCCAGAGTTTTGGGTTTTAACGGTCGCTCTCAGGGCGTGCGACGACGCTTTGAGTTTTTCAACCCTGCATCGTATGGTACGGCGCTCGCGCCCACTGAACCAAGGACCTACTGCTGTGATCAATGTCGCTGAATCTATCGAACTCTGCGCTGCATATTATGGGGAAGAATCGGATGCCGTACGTGACTATCTCCAGGAAGGCCATGAGAAAGCCCTTACCCTTGATAATCGCGGACCGATTCTCTTTGACGAGCAGGGTGGGTTGGATGCGGGAATACGATCCGCTTATTCCCGTTACGGTTTTTACGTATTCACTGGCGTGTTGGATAGCGGCGAACTCGCGGATATCAACGCCGATCTGGCGGCTATGCGCGAGCGGTTCCCGATAGGCCCCGAAAGCTCAGTAACGGCGGCGGGTGAACCGGCCCTGGGCGCTAACGCCAAGGCACTCACACTGGTTTGGTCCAAGCCGCTGGGGGATCCCCTGGGCGGTACCGCGTTGGCGAACGGACGCCACCAGGTGAAGATGTTTGAGCCACAGGCAGCGGACGACACTCCGGCCGCAGCGCCCTTTATCCTTCTGGGCTCTTTACAGTTTTCTGAGGCCTGCCTGCGGACTTATGCACACCCCGAACTGTTGCGTGTAGCGGAGAGTATCAATGGCCCTGATTTTGCGCCGTTTAATGAGGCCCTTTTTATCAAGGATCCCGGTATAGGGGCGGCAGTATCCTGGCATCAGGATGGTGTTACCCATTGGGACAGCGAGGCCTTTGATGAAGATATCCACGGGTTTAACTTTATGGCCCAGTTATATGGGAGCACGGCCGTTAATGGGGTCTGGGTCGTGCCCGGAACTCACAAACTTGGCAAGCTTGATATCCGACAATTGGTGATGGAGTCGGGAAGTGAGCGTCTGAAAGGGGCCGTCCCCCTGGTGTGTGATCCCGGCGATGTTGTCATCTGCAACCGCCAGTTGTTGCATGGATCATTTCCAAATTGCGGTCTGGAACCGCGAGTTACCGTTAACTTTGGTTTTCACCGCCGATCTTCGGTATTGGGGGTTAGGGGAGGTGGAATTCACAGTGACGCCCAGATATTCGACGAAACCATCATTGCCCGACGTTCCAGAGTGCTGGGCTATGCGATAGACGCGCGTCGTCGCCGGTTTCCCAATGAGCAGCCCTACCAATATCGCCCCTTTGCAGACAGCGACAAACACTACCTGTGGGATGACGCTGCCCGGCGGGATATTCAAGATTACAACTGTGATGACCTGAGCATTTAATCGGTCGGCAGTGCCGCCACCGTCCCGTGAACCGGATCGGTAGGCGCGGCGATCAAACCGTCTGTTTTCTGCGATACGCCTCTCGGTAGTCATTTAATGACAGATTTGCCCTGAGCGTATCGGAAGACAAACCAATGTCCAATAATGGGCCCCGGTACAGTTCGGCAGATCCCTGCCTTAGCGATGTTTGTGGAGCTCGAGTGATGGTATTCAACCGTACAGGTTTTCTTGCTGCAGTTTCCTGCGCAGCGCTCGCGGTGTTTACGCCTTACCTACTGGCTGACGAAGCATCCATTGCCCAGAAGCTGGCCAACCCCGTGGCGTCGCTGATTAGCGTGCCTGTTCAGATCAACTACGATGACAATTATGGTCTGGGTGAACAGGGCTCTGTCTGGAGAACCAATGTCCAACCCGTGATACCCATATCACTGAACGATGACTGGAATCTAATTTCCCGAACCATTCTTCCGCTGGTCCACCAGTCCGATTTTCCGATACCGGGCCGTGATCAGTCTGGCCTCGGCGATACCGTGCAAAGCCTGTTTTTCTCTCCCAAAGCCCCGACGTCGGGAGGCCTGATTTGGGGTGTGGGGCCGGTACTGAATATCCCGACGGCGACTGACGATGCGTTGGGGCCCAGGGCATGGGCTGCAGGGCCAACCGGATTGGTGCTGAAACAGTCGGGAGCCTGGACCTACGGCGCACTGGCTAACCACCTTTGGTCTTTTGCCAAAGAAGACAATACGGAAGTCAATGCCAGCTTTTTTCAGCCCTTCATCTCCTACATTACACCAAAAAAACTCACTTACTATCTGAACACCGAGTCGACTTATAACTGGGAGACCAAGGATTGGTCCGTACCCATTAATGTCGGAGCCAACCAACTAATTAAGTTGGGAAATCAGATTATGCAGGTGGGGGGCGGTGTCCGGTATTGGGCAGATTCCAGCGAGTTTGGTCCCAAAGGCTGGGCTCTGAGAGTCAATGTCATTTTTGTGTTCCCGACCTGATATTTGTCGGCTCCTTTCGGGTGGTAGGGCGCCCGATATGAGTTCTGTTAGGTGCCTACTGATATTTTTGCTGGTCATCCCTGCGCTGGTACAGGGCAGGGAGTTGGGTCATTACGCGCCGGGTATCGCGAATATCAGGGATCTGGCGGTCCCCGCGGCCCCCGGGTTTTATTACCTTCAATACAACGCGTACTTCACTACAGATACCTATCGAAATAGCGAAGGAGACCGGGTAGACAGCTTACCGGGGCCGCTGGAGCTGGATCTGGATACTGATGTGGACCTGCTTTCGGTCTCGCCTGCTTTTTACTGGTCGACTGAGTACACGATTCTTGGCGGTAATTACGCTTTTTATATAGTACCAACGCTGGCCACAACGGCACTGGGTACCAAACTGTATGGCTTGGAAAATAGCTTCGAATCCGACACCGATTCGGCGGGTCTGGGTGATACCTATGTCCAGCCGCTTTCTTTGGGTTGGCACAACCCCCGCTACGACATTTCATTGGGCTTAGGGGTCTACCTTCCCACCGGTAAATACGATGCGGATGAGAACGACAACATTGGCCTCGGATTTTTCACCGGTCAGGCGCAGTTGTCAGGTTATTACTATCTCGATGAAACCCAGGCCTCTGCGTTGATGCTGGCAGTGACCTTCGAGACCCACACAGAAAAAGAAGACACGGATGTTACTGCGGGGAACCAGGTCACTCTCGAGTACGGCTTTAGTCAGTACCTGTCTGATCGCCTGGAAGTGGGGATTGCCGGTTACAGTCAATGGCAGGTTGAGCGCGATACAAGACCTGAAGGTGCTTTTAGCTTGGACCCCAGTGCTAAAGAGGAAGTACATGCCCTGGGTTTGCAAATTGGGTATTGGGCTACGCCGCGCTTC
>JAKMEU010000147.1 GCA_022425845.1 Luminiphilus sp.
GCAGGTGACCTTTTATATACTGATCGCTTTCACCGTCGCCTACGGCCTGAATTCGCCAACCGTTGAACTGTCGCGTGACGCCATGCTCACCGCCGTCTTAATCGCCGCCGGCGTGATGGTGCCGACACAATTCTGGTTTTCGGGGCTATCCGACCGGCTGGGTCGAAAAAAGATTTACCGTTGGGGCGCCATTCTTACCGGGCTCTGGGGTTTTGCGCTGTTTCCCCTGATAGACACCGGCTCACTGCCGCTGATCATCCTGGGCATCACGCTGGGACTGACCTTCCTGGGCATGCAATATGGTCCGCAGGCGGCTTATTTCACAGAGTTATTCAGCACCGAAGTGCGCTACTCAGGCGCATCCCTGGGCTATCAGATTGGGGCGATCATTGGCGGCGCACTGGCACCCACCATTGCGGTTTTGCTGTGGAATGAGCTGGGTATTTTCTTCGTCTCGCTCTATATCATGCTCGCGGCCGTTCTCACGCTGCTGTCGCTGGCGCTACTGGAGGAGACGGGCGGCCGGGCGCTGTAGCCTGCTCTTGCAGTTTTCGCGCCCTCAGGCACACACGAAAAAGCGAGGCCAACCCATCAAGAAAAGGGCGATCTATAAAATAAGGTCGCCTATTTGGCTGTGCGCGGATTACCGGCATGTGAAGCCTGACGGCCCTCAAATTCTTCTTCGAAACCCAGGATGAATACGCCGACCACAAGGGGGACGAGATAGGCGACCCCCTTATACGCTATGAACCTGGTTGGAAAATCTGTCCACACTGATCAGGACTTCAACGCCGCACAGCTTGATCTCCGGTGCAATCTCCCTCCCTGTGCTGACGCTACCAGATCGCTTATCGCAGCACGGCTCTGATGCACGCCCGACAACTCTGGTCCGAGCAGAGTTCAGTCCGTCATGAACCAAAACCCAAACTTGGCCTTTCCAAAGGCTAACCCGGTCAACTCCCCACCCCGAACAAAAAAGCGTTGCAATATGCAACTCATTGCGAATATTTGTGGCGTTATTGTTGATTTATATGGGTCGATAACTTAAGTATGTGAGGCGGAGTGTAATTTTGTCGCCGCTAACAAAAATGGCAAACCACAGCTTACGGTAGAAACAGCCTGAGAAATAAGATTTCGAGCGCCAGATACGGGCGGCGCAGTTGACAGGAAGACAACTGAAAAGGACTTAGGGATGAGTGTCACAAAGTGGCTGATGCACGTTGGCATTTTCTTGGCGCTGGCGACACCCACGGCGTTTGGACAAGTAACATCAACTATGCGGGAAGGAATACTGTCCGCCCTACCAGACGCGGGTATTTCGAAAACCGATATCTACATCGTGCAGATGGCACAGCAGCCAGTGGCCGCTTATGAGGGTGGTATCAAGGGCCTGCGTGGCACGAAACCCGGCAAGAATAAAAAGCTCAATCCAAAAGACCCGGCTGTCATTGCTTACGCGGATTACCTCCTGACACAGCAGGATGAAGCACTGAAACGAGCCGGCGGCGGACGCAAGGTCCACAGCTACAAGTATGTATTCAATGGCTTCGCCGCCAAATTAACCGGAAAACAGCGCAAAGCGTTGAGCGAGATGCCCGGGGTGCTTTCGATCTCATCGGACGCACTTCTGCGCCCCAGCACGATAACAACGACCGAAATGCTGAACCTCAATCAGGGAGTTTGGAACTCGCTTGGCGGCGTTGCAAACGCGGGCGAGGGCATAATCATCGGCATCATTGACACGGGTATTTGGCCAGAAAGTCAGAGCTTCTCGGATAGAACCCGCACCAATGGCAATGGGCGAGGAAATGGAAGCGACGACAAGCTCTCTTACCGGCAAATTCCGGGTTGGCATGGGCGCTGCGTGCCCGGCGACTCATTCCCTGCGTCCGACTGCAACCAAAAGATAATTGGCGCTCAGTGGTTCAACCAGGGCTTTGGCGGGGACGAGGCAGTTCTGAACGCATTCCCCTTTGAATTTATATCCGCCCGGGATGCCGATGGACATGGGACCCACATTGCGGGTACCGCTGCAGGCAACGCCGCCGTGCCTGTATCTATCGGCGAGTATGACCTGGGCGAAGCCAGCGGCATGGCCCCGCGCGCTCGGTTAGCCGTATACAAGGCATGCTGGGGTGATGCTGGCCCACTGGGTTACCAGAGCCTGAATAACACCGACGGCGGGTGCTACACCAGCGACAGCGTGGCGGCCATCGATCAAGCGGTGATAGACGGTGTTGATGTACTGAACTTCTCCATTACCGGTTCTCGAGAGAGTTCCCTTTACCCCGTTTACATATCTTTTCTCTATGCGGCGGATGCAGGAGTATTCGTTGCCGCGTCTGCAGGTAATTCTGGAATCGACGGCTCGGTGAACCACAATGTACCCTGGATGACCACCGTTGCAGCCAGCACACAAGATAGCGACTGGGTGGGTAATGTAATCCTTGGCGACGGCAGCTCATTTGAAGGTAAAACCGTTGGCGGGGGCGCAAAGGGTGAACTGATTTACTCCGGTGATGCAGCCGCTGACGACGATATGCTTGAACAGGCCCAGTTGTGCTTTCCAGGGACCCTCGACAGTGATCGCATCGCGGGGAAAGTCGTCCTGTGCGATCGCGGTGATACCGCACTGATTGTAAAAAGCTACGCTGTGGCACAGGCAGGAGGCATCGGCATGATCCTCGCCAACCTCGAAGACTCCGGGCAATCTATTAGTGCCGATTTTCACTTCGTCCCGAGCATTCATGTGGACCCCGCCAGCGGCGCAGTAATCCGAACCTACGCGCAATCGGGGGAAGCCTCTGCTGAAATCACAGCCCGCGAACAGCTAATCGTCGAAGCCCCGGAAGTAGCCAACTTTTCTTCGCGGGGGCCCGCACTAGCCGGCAAAGGAGATCTACTCAAACCCGACATCCTCGCCCCCGGAGTGGATATCATCGCAGCCGTATCGCCCTACAATGCCATGGGCGAGAATTTTGGTGCATATAGCGGGACGTCAATGTCCAGCCCACACATTGCAGGTGTCGCCGCACTTCTCAAGCAGCGTCACCCGGACTGGTCACCGGCCAAGATCAAATCAGCGCTGATGACCTCTGCAACCACCAATACGAATGAGGGCAAACCCATCGCAGGTGGCGCCCTGGACTATGGCGCTGGGTTCGTACAACCAAATGCCGCTGACAATCCCGGTCTGGTTTACGATGCGGATTTTAATGACTGGTTCCTCTATCTTTGCGGCACGGGTGAACTCCCTGATGGCTTCTGTCCCTTCGCGGGCATAGACCCATCTGATCTCAACTACCCCTCTATTGCCATCGGCGCCCTGACCGCGCAGCAGCGGGTCGTTCGGAGGGTGACAAATGCAGGTGACCGCGAGGCCACATTCACAGCAACAGTTGAAGCGCCGCCGGGCATAGACACAGTACTGCATCCCACTACATTGACATTACCTCCGGGCGGAGAAGCTGAATACAGCATAACCCTCACGCCCGCTGAAAACGCTGCCGTGGGCACCTTCAGCGAGGGGAGTATCACCTGGGTTAACGCTGACAGCAGTGCACGCAGCCCGATTGTGGTGCGCCCGGTGATACTAGACGCCCCCGGGGAAATAACCGGGGCGGGTGAAACAGGCAAGGCGGAATTTGATGTTGCGTTTGGCGCATCTGGTGCTTTCGACACGGTTTTTTCGGGGATGTCCGCAGCTGAAACCTACAAAGGTACAGTTCTTGACGACCCGACCAATAATTTAGGCGCCGCGCTGCGATCAGAGGGCTTCATAGGTCTTGATTTACAGCGCGTAACCATACCTCCCGGCACGCGCTATCAGCGCATCGCCCTGTTCGATGAATACACCAGTGGCGCGGACGATCTGGATCTGTTCGTATTTAAAGATGTTGGCGGGGAATGGGAATTTGTCGACGTGAGTTCCTTTGATACCAGCGCAGAGTACGTGGATATTATTAATCCCCACTCAGATACAGGTAGCTTTAATGTGCTCATACACGGCTTTGATACCGAAGGGCCTGACACGGACTACACGCTATTCAGCTTTCCTTTGATTGGGGATGAGGATAATACGTCAATCCTGACCTCTCCGGACGCAGTCCTCGGTGGAATTGATACAGTTACCGTGAACTGGGGGGACCTGGAAGCAGACACCAAATCCATGGGGCTGATCGAATACACGATAGATGGCTCACCGGTTGGTCGCACCCTCCTGCGAATTGATACTGACTGAGCACCAGACAAAAAACCCGGCCACTTCGCCGGGTTTTTCTCTGGAGCCTGATGTGGAATCACGTGGCCTGAGGACTTGAGGCGACGCCGCCTGGCGGGGCCTGCTTCAAGCAAGCGGGTGCAACCGCACCGGCAGTTCGTGATAACCCCGCACAAAGGAGTTGCAGGTCCGCACCGGCGGGCCCATCACCTCAATACGGTCAAACCGCTGCAGGATTTCTTCCCAAACGATGCGCAGCTGCATTTCCGCCAGGCGATTGCCCATGCAGCGATGGATCCCCATGCCGAATGAAAGGTGGTTGCGAACATTGGGCCGGTCAATAATGAATTGATCAGCGTTGGGGATGGCGTCACTGTCGCGGTTACCTGAAACGTACCACAACACCACCCGGCTGCCCTTGGGAATCAGCGTGCCATTGAGCTCGACATCCCGCGTTGCCGTGCGCCGCATATGGGGCAACGGCGTCTGGTAGCGGATGATCTCCGACACCATGGAGGGTATCAGCTCGGGATTCGCCTTCAGCTTGGCAAACTCGGAGGGGTTATTTTGTAGGTGCAGCACGCCACCGGTCATGGAGTTCCGGGTCGTATCGTTGCCGCCTACGATCAGGAGCATCAGGTTTCCCATGTAGGACAGCGGGTCGTCCACCATGTTGGCCGTCTTGGGATCGCGCTGCAGCATGCGGATCAGGTCAAATGATTCCCGATCGTCGGCTTTGTGCTGGTGCCAGAGCTTGGTAAAGAACTCCAGCATCTCGATCATGATGACCCGGCGTTCATCAATACTTAGCCCCCGTCCCGCCGTGATGCGCGCGTCCGAGGTGGCCGTATCCGACCAGTGGGTCAGCAGCTGCCGCTGCTCCTGTGGAACATCAAAAAGGGTGGCCAGCATCTTGGTGGTCAGGTCAATCGAGACGCGATCAACCCAGTTGAACGTTTCACCCATGGGCAGGCCGTCGAGGGTCTCCTGGGTTCGCTGACGAATCAGCACCTCAAACTCCTGAAGATTGCGGGGGGCGACCACCCCCTGCACAGCACGGCGCTGGTCATCGTGTAACGGCGGATCGGTGGAAATAAACATCTGCACCGACATATCGGGCTCGGGATCGAGGATGGCAATCGAGGGCTCTGAGGAAAATGCCTCCCAGTTCTTCTCGACTTCGACGATGTCCTCGTAGCGGGTGATGGAGAAGAAATCTCCCTCGGCACCGGGGCCGCCGGGACCGTAGGACTGATAGTGAACGGGAGACTCCCTTCGCAGGCGTTCAAACAAGGGCTGCCAGGAATCGTGCTCGAAGCGGCGGGGATCAGCCACGTCCAGTTCATTCAGTGGTGTTGTCAATGGATCAGGCAACCCATCCTTCTGCGTGACGGCTTGGTTCACTGTCTTCACCTCCTCCGTGGCAGGCTGCACACCTGCAGCCTGTGGTGTTGTTGCATTGGACAAAGGCCTACTGCCATTGCCCGCAAGCGGGCTTACATCTGAAATTCGGGTAGCCGAATCGTCATGTCATTCATCTGGTCGCTGATCTGCAACTGGCAGCTCAGCCGTGAATTCGACTCGCGGTCGGGTCTCAGCCCAAGCATGGACTCTTCCTGGGGTTCCACCGCGGGCAAGTCACCCGCTGCCTCTACAAAGCAATGGCAAGTGCCACAAACCGCCGAGCCACCACAGTCGGCATCAATGCCGGGTATGTTGTGCTTCATGGCCGTCTCCATCACGGTCATACCGGATTCACCATCGACCTGGTGCTCGGTGCCGTCGAACTCGATGAAGGTTATTACGGGCATGCTTAGTCTCCTTACGTGGGGGTTTTATGTCGTTGGGTAGATATCAGTTAATTCGGCGCCAACTCGTACCCGACAACTCGTAAGTCGGCATACCCTGCTCGAACAGGGCATCACGGTTGGCTTCAAATACAGCGCGGTAACGATACCAGGGTACCCTGGGAAACGCGTGGTGGATGCCATGGTAATTCTGGAACCCCCAGCACCAGGTGCCAAAAGTCCGGGCCCAGCGGGGCAGTTCAAAAATAGAGGTGTCACGAAACTTATCTTGCACAGAATGGGGTATGTGCACCACGTAAGCAAAGAGATAGACCAAAATCACCATACCAAGGACTGGCCCCAACACCAGAGTAAGGAAGACATCGAGAGACACTGCACCCAGTGAGGCGCCCGTCGCAGCAACAACTGGACCAAACAGCGCCGCCAGCAGCAGGACTCGACTCAGCACAATAACCACGGTTTCCAAAACGAAAGTACGACGGAGCGCCGTGTGTGCACTCGCCCAACGACCCCGTACAAACAGGGCATACTGCTTGGCAAATAGGGTGACAGGTGACGCCACCATCTGCCAGGCATTGCGAGTCATGTTGGCACAGTCGACATCGGGGTCGGCGTCGTGGTCATTGGTGTGGTTGTGATGCAAAAAATGCTCATATCGGTGCGCGCTCATGGGGATGCCCATGGGAATGGCAACGGCATGGCCCACAAGCTCATTGAGCCAGCGATGCTGCTGTTGTCCACCACACACTGCACCGTGAACCGACTCGTGAAACGCTGTATACCCCGCATAGGTGAGCAGGGCCATGACGAGCATCCCAGCTACAGCCGGGAACAGGCCCGCGACCACCGCGATTGGTGTAAGGAAATAAAGAGGCACCACCACAGCGGCCAGCACAACGGTGGGCCATGCCAGAGTGTCACAATAATCATTCGCAGACCGCTTAAGGGCCTGTACCTGTTCTCTGCTCGACATAAAAACCTCCTGCTTTAGCGTGATAATTTAACCCAAAGCAGGTGCTTGCTCCCGTTCCTGTTGCGCCAATAAGGTGTCATTATACGCCTAACTGGGGGGTTTAGATGATAAGTGCACACTATGCCAGGCTGCTTCATCGCGAGTTTTCTTCACGGAAACTGGACGAAGAGGCCTTATTTGCGGGTTGCGCGATCGATTCGGAGACCCTCTGGAAGCTAAGCAAGCTGGATCCCGAGGACTTTTTACGCTTGCTGGCTAATGCACGTCAGATACTGGGGGATGTGCCAATGGGGTCACTGGTATCCAATCGCAACCGGCTTGCAACCCTCGGCATGATGGGGGCCGCCATGATGTCAGCCCCCTCCCTGGGGGATGGCCTCCAGGCCATGTCCAGCTATTCAACGCTGGAGGCCGACTACCTTCATTTCCAGTTATCCGCGGGACGTCGGGCCACACGAATCACCCTGGTGACAGATCGCGATCTGGGGGACTCGCTGCTGCTTCACGCGGAGGCGGTGTTTTTGCTGCTGCAGGACTACCTGCTGGATCTGGTCGGTAATGCACCCGGACACATTCATTTCCAGATCGCCCACGAGCCGCCCCATCGCGGCAGCTCGATGACGGCTGTGCTGCAGGGCCCGTTAGCCTTTAACAGCCGATTCACAGGCCTCGAATTCCCAACGGAGTGGCTCACGATTAGATCCCCTTACAGCAACCCAGAGGTGTGGCAACTGTCCCGACGCCATCTTGGCGAGCAGCTTCATTTGGCTACCGCGCCAGGCGACGAACCCTATACCCGACATTTGCGCAGTGTGCTGCAGGCAAGTCGCCCACCCCTCCCGGATATCAACGAGGTTGCAGAATCTCTGCATCTGTCCCCAAGGACATTGAGTCGGCGGTTGATGGAGGAGCAAATCACCTTCCGGGAACTGAAACTCCAGGCTGTGCATACCTACGCCAAGGGCATGCTGCTTGAGGGCGCCAGCGTAGAGGCAATCGCGGCTGAGCTGGGTTATGAAAATGCAGCCAACTTTCGGCGCTCCTTCCGGGCCCTGAACCGCTGCTCACCCAAGGAATGGGTCACCCGGTACCAGAGCGGCGAAGTGGACCTCAGTCGGGTCGCGCTTTGATGCGGAACAACCGCCGCGTCAACACCGATTGAAACAGCGGGTCTATCCACCGATAAAGGCGCCCTGAAATCACCACAGGCCTGCCCGATTCAACCCCGCGAATACTGTCCCTGACCACCACGTCAGCGCCGTACCAGAGCCACTTGGGCATACCCGCTTTCATGTCGCTGAGCCCGGCAGTCTCGTGAAAATCCGTATGGGTAAAACCAGGGCAGAGCGCGCTGACATACACCCCCTGCCCCGCCACCGTCAGATTGAGCTCCTCCGACAAAGCAATGAGGTAGGTCTTGCTAGGGCCGTAATTGCAGCCTCCGGACCTCGGAATACGTCCCGCCACTGAGGCCACGTTGATAACACGACCATAGCCCCGCGATGCCATTGCGGGAATAAAGCGATGGCAGAGTTCGGCAATCGACAGCATCATCAACTGAAAGAAATCACGTTGTTCGGACCAGTCTCTATCGGTTAGTAAGTCTGGCCCGGCGATCCCGGCATTGTTGACCAACCAATCAATCTGCAGGCCCTGCTCATGGCAAAACCGCTCGAGTGCAGCCGGAGCATCAGGGTCACCAAGATCGGCTGAACAGGTTTGCACCTGTACACCGAACTCAGCATTGAGTTCCACAGCCAGTTGCCGCAGGCGATCCTCACGCCGGGCCACCAGGACCAGATTCCAGCCTGCACCAGCCAGCTGCCGGGCAAATTCGGCACCCAATCCGGCTGAAGCGCCGGTAATCAGGGCATACCCCCTGTCCACGCTCCCTTCCTTGTCAGTCATCGAGTTCAAGCCTCCGACAAGGTGTAACCCAGGCGCGGAAAGTGCACATGCAGCAGGCCAAATTTTTCAGTGTGTCGCGCCACAATGAAACGCTCCGGCGTCGCGGCCACCAGATCTCCGACCACGGGCTCCTGCCCATAATCCTCTGGGCCTATTTGCACCTTCTTGTTCAGGCAGTCGTGCGCCTCAGTGGGAGGCAGGCCTCGGGGCTCAGACCCCGCTGCAATTTCAAAAGCCTGCTCGGGCGCCAGTTCGGTCCGGGCGCCGTGCCCCGGTAGCAGCATCGCGTCATACCAGCGCTTCAAGTGGACCAGCCTGTCCGGCAATGTGCCGCCCATGAGATCCAGCTTGAATTTAACCGGATGGATCGCCGCAAAATCGGCGTAACCCACACCATCCCCCGACAAAAACGGGCGGTCGGCCAGGGTCATATCAAGTTCATCGAAGAATGCCGCAATCACGGCTTGTGCCTGCTTTCCCGAAGGGGGCTTGATAGTGGCGTGTTTCATCATGCCCGATCGATCCTTGAAGAATCGATAGGTTTCCCGAACACCAAATTTGCTCAGCAGAGCCCGTAATATCTTGAGGGGAGGCTCACTGGTGATGACCGAGAAAAACACATCGCCCTGAGCCCTCGCCACCAGGCCAGCGCAGTCCTCGGTCATCGAATCCGGACGCAGCGCAGCGCGGTCGGTCAATCGGGCTATCTCCAAAGAAATCAGCGCCGTATCACAAAGTATATCGGCGCCCAGTTGGGCGACAGGGATGCGTCGATAGCCGCCGGTGAGTGGATCAAGGTTGGGCCGGGGCGGTATAGCGGGCGACAGCACAGAGCTCCAGGCGAGCCCCGTATGGCCAAACATCAAACGAATTTTTTCAGCGTAAGGCGAATCCTCGTAGTGATGCAGTATCCAGTTTCCGTTTTCCGTCATGACCTACCCCCCCAGAGAGCTTAAAAGCCCGGTCCAAACCGCCTCGATCAGGCGCTTGCGACCTGCAACCCAACAAACAGCAGATGCGCCAGAATGACACCTAGCGTAAGCTGCGCTCGCATCGCAGAGTACCAGTTACCCACCTCATCTGTTCGGCGTTCGTACCAGAGCAGCGCGATGTAGCCCAGCATTAATAACAGTGCCGCCAGCACCACCTGTGCGGTGAGCAAACTGACGACGGCAAAGATAACCACGCCATTACTAACGAGCAAATGCAGGGCTTGCTGTTCGCTGGGCAAGCGACGGGCATAACCCCACACCGCGCCCGACAGAAAACAAAGAATAGCCAGCGAGTAAATAATGAAACCCTGGGTCGATAAGGCTCTGGGGTAGTCCTGCAACAACGCCAGCCCTGTGACAAAGAGATAAAACGGGATGAGCCCGGCAAATCCAAGGCCCCGGGTAATCAGCTGGGACTGCATTCAACGCCAACATCAGGGTGTCGGATAATCGTCAAAAGAATTTCGCCCACGCCAAAGCCAAATTTCTTGAGCTTTGACTGGTTAATCAGAACACGCTCACTGACCCGGTACATTCGGTCATCGATATGAACGTCGATGGGGCCATCTTCGAGTTCGATGCGCAGCGTATAGTCGAGAAAGAATGCGCTGCCCTGCCAGCGGGCCGTGCCGTCGCCGACAACATCGCCCGCGGTGGCCACGTAGGTTGCTTCTTCGCCGGGGGTCAGCGTCCAGACGCGGCGCTGGGTCTCTCCGTCGTCAAATACAAATGATTCGTCGAGGGTGCCCACTCCCGCACTCCAGCATGCGGTGATGTCGGCACTAAAGTGCCGTGCGACGCCCCCCTGCCAATCCTTGATGACACCATGGGCGGTCAAAAACCCCGTAAAAAAATCCTCGGGCCGCATCTCAGGTTCGGCGATGCCGTGCTCCTGCAGTCCCGGCGAACTGCAACCACCCAGCCAGACCATGACGCTGGTTGCCAGCATCGCGACAAGGGATTTCGCGCAAAAAAAACCCCGGCCACGAGTGCCGGGGAAGGAAAACCATCTGGGGGAAGATGGCTTGAAGCTATTGCAAGACATACTGGGATCAACCTGTGGTCGTTCCAATGCGATTATTACGACCCGGTATTGTTGACGGATCACCCGGAACCTGGACAAAAAAAAGGCGGCCCGCAGGCCGCCGTGAAGTCCCACATATTTTTCAGTCAAGGGAGCCCGATACCGTCCACCCCGCCCACCAGGGGTCCGAACCATCCGGGTTGACGGCGCCAATAAACGTAGTGGCGTCAAAGAACGATGGATCAAAGGCCGCCGGGTCATCGGGATCAGAACCGGGCACGGCCAAAGAAGAGCCCAATGCCTCCCAATCGATGGGATCAAGGCCAGAGGCCTCTGCTGCCTGTGACGCCAGGATTCCATCGAGATCCGCGTCCATTGCGAAAATCGTGCCGTTATCCAGATTGACATTGGTATCGGTCAAGCTGCCATGGTTGCCAATACCCGCCGCGCAATCCTGAATCCAGTTGTTAAACACCAGCGCGGTGCCAACGAGGGCTTCAGAATCAGTACCGTCTACCTCAGCGCACTGGCTCAGGGGTGTGGCATTACCGTCTGCAACGGTAACAACCGTGTTGTGGAAGAAGCCACCCGAGCCGGCCTTGAAGCGCATGATGTAGTTGCTGTCCTCGGCCTGCTTGTCGGCAATTACCGTCAGGTTGACGATGGTCGGCTTGGAATCAAATAAATCCGTACCCTGGGTATCCATCTCAAAGGCTTCACCACCACCGTCACGGGACTGCTTCACAATCACGTACTGTAGGTTGCCCTGATAGCCCTCATCCCAGTCCACAGAATCATCGAGGTTATTGGTGAATACGCCGTACTTCAGACTGACGGTGCCACCGTAAAACTCAATGCCATCATCAGAGTTGCCCTCGACCTGAATGTACTCCATGGTCGTGCCGGCGCCGACTCCAATCAGCGAAATGCCGTTGATTTCATTGCCCGGAGCGAACTCGTAACCGCCCTCGGCCACGACCACATAGCGCAGCGTGCCTGAACTGTCTGCCGGATCGTAGCCACCCGCAAAACCCGATTCACCTTCGGAATCGATATTGCAGACGGTGCCACCGGGGGTGCACTCGTTGTGAGGTGCATAACCGTGAAGTATCAAACCACCCCACTCACCGGCGCCACTGATACCGTCATCATCCGAAGAAAAAACGATTGGAGCTGACTGGGTACCCATGGCCATAATCTTCGAGCCGCGAGTGATAATCATGTTGGCAAAGGTACCGCTCTTGCCCTTGATCTGAACACCAGACTCAATGGTCAGGGTCACATTACGTACCGATGACCCATCAGCCAGGTTGCCATCATCGCCCAATTCACCGTTACCATTACCAACGGTGACACGCCCTTCCATCAGATACTCAACACCACTGTTAAGGGTGAGGTCCGTAGAAATAGTGGGCGGCAGCCGGCAAACGCCGTTACCCAAGTCATCGGTGCCCGCAGGACAAGTGGCCTCGGGTACCTCGGGGTTACCCACAGAGCCCTCAATGGTCCATCCTGCCCACCAGGCATCGTTGGTGGTTGGGTTGACCGCGCCGATAAAGCGTGTGGACTCAAGAAAGTCCGCATCAGCCACAGATTCCGGGAACGCCTCGTTGATGGCCGCCCAGTCCAGAGCCTCGGCAAGGATCGCCTCAGGTGCGTTGGACGCACCATTGGCCGTCAGTTGGGCAGGAACCGCGACAATCGAGCCGTTATCGAGATCGACATTAGACCCCGATAGGTTGCCCTGGTCTCCAGTACCTTCGGCGCAATCCTGAATCCAATTATTCAAGACCAGTGCCGAACCCACCAGCGCCTCTGAATCGGTGCCGTCTACCTCTACGCACTGGGTCAGCGGGGTGTTGTTACCGTCGGCCACCGTCACCACGGTGTTGTGGAAAAAGCCACCGGAGCCGGCTTTGAAGCGCAGTATGTAATTGCTGTCCTCATCCTGCTTGTCAGCAATGATAGTCAGGTTTGAGACGGTCGGCTTGGACAAGAATAAATCGGTGCCCTGTGTGTCCATCTCAAACGCTTCACCGCCACCATCCCGGGACTGTTTCACAATGATGTACTGCAGGTTGCCCTGGTAACCCTCATCCCAGTCGACCGAATCATCGAGGTTGTTGGTGAATACGCCATACTTGACGTTCACGGTACCGCCATAAAACTCGATACCGTCATCAGAATTACCCTCTACCTGGATATATTCCATGGTTGTGCCCGCGCCAACGCCAACGAGAGAGATGCCGTTGATCTCGTCGCCGGGTGCAAACTCATAGCCGCCTTCGGCGACCACGACGTACTGCAGAACACCGCTGCTGTCGTCAGCGTCGTAACCGCCAGCAAAGCCGGATTCGCCCTCAGAGTCGATGTTGCACACTGAGCCGCCTTCTGCACATTCATTGTGCGGGGCGTAGCCGTGCATGATCAGGCCGCCCCACTCGCCAGCACCGTCAAAGCCTGCATCATCGGAGGAGAAAATAATCGGTGCGTCTGCCGAACCCATGGCCATCAACTTGGAGCCCCGGGTGATCACCAGATTGGCAAATGTGCCGGTCTGTCCCAGAACGTTCGTGCCCGCCTCAATGGTCAGGATGACGTTCTGCACCGCTGTGCCATCGGCAAGGTTACCGTCTTCACCCAACTCGCCGTTACCGTTACCGACCGTGACCCGACCGGTCATCAGGTAGTCAAAGTCCGCGGTCAGCGTCACATCCTCGGATATCGTGGCGGGCAACTCACAAACGCCGCCCCCGAGATCAGTGGTCGCCCCGGGACACTCTGCATCAGGCGGAGGCGTCTCACCACCGTTATCGCCGCCACTGTCCCCCCCTCCATTGTTGGTGCTGTTATCAACCACGCTGTTATTGGGCGCGTCGATGGTGATCGTCGTATTGTCACCTTCTGAACACCCTGCGAGGCCCACAAAAGCGCCACAGAATAAAAATGCCAACCGAAGTTGCTTGTTCATTACTGCTCTCCCTGATGGGTTAGGACTCCCTGCGGGAGCGCCATTTACGGATTAAAATCTCCAGTCGAGACCGAGTTGGAAGGTGGTGCCCCTTTTGTAACGCTGAAAGACCTGCCCGCCCTGGGTGTACTCCACCTCTGCGTCCAAAATATTTTCAATGCGGGCTCGCAATGTCGCGGACTCCGAGATGTCATAGCGATAGACGAGATTCAGTTCCCCACGCGGCTCCAGATAAACGTCAGGCGCGCCCGACACGCCCACGTCAGCAATGGCCTCTCCGTTATGGTTGAATAGCAGCGTGAGCTGCTGCCCCGCTGCAAAATGGTCATATCCGAGCACAATATTGGCCGTGTACTCGGGTTGGCCCTGTAGAGCGCGCGTATTCTGATTGTCTGCCGTTACCTCAGATTTGATATAGGCCACGTTGAATGACACAAACAGGGTTTGGTTGTAGTCGTCGGTGAGCAGAAACTCCTTCTTCCCTTCCAGCTCCGCGCCATAGAGTTCTGCAGCATCTGAATTCTGAAACGTTCTGGAATTGCCTGCGGTACCGGAAGCGGGCTGAACCACACGTTCGATGGGATCTGTCATGTCTTTGTAAAAGACCGCCACCGAATAGCTGTCGGTTTCGCTGGGGTACCACTCCCACCGAAGGTCGGCGTTAACGATGTCTGATATTCCCAGAAAGGGGTTGCCGCGCACCCTGAAATTGAACTCGTTGTCGTAAAAGGTGGCGTTGGCAGCCTCCTTAAAGTCAGGACGAGCGACCGTCTGAGAAACGGCAAAGCGCAACTGCTGGTTTTCTGAATAAAACCAGTTTATGCCGAGGCTGGGCAGCAAACTGTCTTCATCGATAACCGACTGAACCGGTAATTGCTCCCCCTGCAGTGAGAACGTATCCGTGGTCTGCTCATAGGTTTCATACCGAGCGCCCAGTACAAGCTGCCATGCAGATGAAAAAGTATGGTCATACATGAGGTAAGCGCTGTTGTACTTCAGGTCCGCTTCATAACTGTCTGAAGCCAGCGTCTTGTCAGCAAAAACCAGGCCGGTGTTTGGGCTGTTGGTGACGCCGCCCACCGGTGGAGCGCCGGGCAGGTCCGGATTTGCCGGGCAGGTGACCGTACCGGGACCTTCTCCACAAACGTAAATCACATCACTGGCGAGGAGATTATCGGAATCCAGAAGCTCATCTCGCGCCTGATTGATGTTGTAACCGTAAACTGATGTGTCGGAATCCCGCTCACGGTAAATGGCTTGAAAGCCCATTTGCAGCTTGGAAAAGCTGGCCCCGGTGTCCATGACGTCCCAGGTGAGGTCGGCTGAGATATCGAAGTTGTTGTCGATCAGATCGTCATATCGCCGGAGAATAACCCCGGGTTCCAATGCAAAGCCGCGGTAATCAATGTCCTGCTGATCGTTGGCTCGGCGAAAATCGAAAGACTCCTTGAACTGCTGTGCATCCGTCTGGTTCTCACCGGCCCGAAACTCAATCTCCCGCCGGTCAGGAGCGTAGCGATGTGCCTGGCTGGCGGTGGCCTGCCATTCGAGGAATAACGCACCGTCATCACTGAGAAAATGGGAGCCGATCAACTGGGTGGAGGCGTACTGTCGCTCCTCCCACTGGGTCGTTTGTCGGTAAACCGATTGGTTTTCGTCACCCTCCTGCCCCACGGCGCGTTCCACCTGGCTCTGGGTGACGC